>CAYQRG010000174.1:0-4381 GCA_964419645.1 uncultured Eubacterium sp. | reverse complement strand
CACAGGCCGTTACACAATTGATGCTTTTGCCTTTCAACCCAAATTGTATGGAAACGTTTCCTGCCGCCATATTGGAAATCATCATGGGCACCAGCAGGGGATTCACCCGGTTCGGTCCCTTTTCCAGCAGCTTTTTGTGCTCCCGCTCCATGGCCTGCAAGCTTCCGATGCCGGAACCAATGGCACAGCCCACACGGTAGGGATCTTCTTCTTCCATACGGATGCCGGAATCTGCAAATGCTTCCTTTGCCGCTGCAACTGCGTACTGGGAAAACAACTCCATACGCTTTGCGGCTTTAAAATCCATAAAATTTTTGCCCTCGAAGCCTTTTACTTCTGCGGCAATATGACATCTGTATTCGGACGTATCAAATCTGGTAATCGGTGCAAATCCATGTCTGCCTTCTTTGACAGACTGCCAGAACTCCTCTACGCTTAGTCCAATCGGCGTAATCGCGCCCATACCTGTTACAACAGCTCTTTTTTTCATCATGCCCTGCCTTTCTTTCCTGTTCTAGATCGTCATTCCGCCATCCACTGCAAACACCTGTCCTGTAATATAGTCTGCTTTGTCAGATGCCAGAAAAACTGCCAAATCTGCAATTTCTTCCGGTTTTCCGATTCGGTTAAGGGGGATCATTTCTGTCATTTTCGCTTTTGCATCCTTGGACATAGCGTCTGTCATATCCGTTGCGATAAATCCCGGCGCTATGGCATTGACATGGATGCCCCGGCTTGCAAGCTCTCTCGCTGCGCTCTTTGTCAATCCGATGACGCCTGCTTTGCTGGCGGAATAATTTGCCTGCCCTGCATTCCCCAAAATGCCGGAAACAGAAGAAATATTGATGACTTTTCCGCTTTTTTGTTTTAGAAAATAACGGGACATATGACGAATCGTATTGAATGCGCCTTTTAAATTGGTATCTATTACCGCATCAAAATCTTCCTCAGACATTTTCATCAGAAGACCGTCTTTTGTAATTCCTGCATTGTTTACAAGAATGTCAATGCGTCCGTATTTTTGAATCAGGGCTTTTATCATTTCTCCACAGGCTTCAAAATCGGATACGCTGCACGGATAGATTTCTGCTTTTCCTCCGGTGGCTGTAATTTCATCTGCTACCGCCTGCGCTTTGTCTTTGGAGCCGTTGTAATTGATCACAACGGCTGCGCCTTCCTTCGCAAGGGCTTTGGCAATGGCTGCGCCGATTCCCCGGCTTGCCCCGGTTACGAACGCAATTTTACCTGTCAACATATTTTTCAAAATCCTCCATCTTATCAATGTTGTATACGGTTACATTCCGATTGATCTTGCGCATAAATCCGGAAAGTGTTTTTCCCGGTCCGATTTCCACAAAAGTATCCGCTCCGTCTGCAATCAGACGCTCGATCGTCTGCTGCCAGCGGACAGAAGAAGCTACCTGTTTTTCCAGAAGAGGCTTCACATCTTCTGCTTTTGTGACGTAATCTGCCGTTACGTTTGCCAGATACGGAATAAAATTCTCTGCAATTTCTACCTCTTTTAAAGCCTCGCCAAGCTGCTCTCCTGCTCTTTTCAGCATAGGAGAGTGAAACGGGCCGCTTACTTTCAGAGGAACTACTCTCTTTGCGCCAGCCTCTTTTAAGGCTGTGGCTGCGCGGTCTACGGCTTCTTTTTCTCCTGTGATCACGATTTGTCCCGGACAGTTATAATTCGCAATGGTAACCGTTCCTTCTGTCTGTTCACAGATGTCTTCAATTGCTGCAGCGTCCATGCCCAGCACTGCACTCATGGCACCGCCTGTGGGTACTGCATTCTGCATATAAATTCCCCTTTTGCGGATTACGGCAAACGCATCTTGCATGCTCATCACACCGGAGGCGATCAGCGCGCCGTATTCTCCAAGGCTTAATCCTGCTGTAACGTCCGGCGTATATCCTTTTTCTTTTAATGCCGCATAAATTGCCGCTTCTGTGGCAAGCATGGCAATCTGCGTATATTCGGTAATGTGAATCTGCTCATTTTCTTCAAAACAAAGCTTCACCACATCCAGACCGGTTGCTTCGCTTGCAAGATCATAAACTTCTCTGCATACCGGGATTTTGTCGTAAAATTCTTTCCCCATTCCGATATACTGAGAACCCTGTCCCGGGAACATAAATACCAGTTTACCCATTTTATTTCCCTCACTTATTGTTATCAAAACTTTTTGTTTATCAGTTCTTCCGCTTCCTGCATCATTTCTTCCATCATTTCTTTACAGGTCTGCTCTTTTTTGATCATGCCTGCAATCTGGCCTGCCATAAGGCTACCGTTTACCACGTCGCCCTCTATCACGGCTTTGCGCAGGGAACCAAGCGTCAAAAGTTCCAGTTCTTCCAGGCTAACGCCTTCCTCTTCCATTTTCAGGTATTCCCTCGTCATTTTGTTGCGAAGTACCCGAATGGGATGTCCGGTGCTTCTGCCTGTCACTTCGGAATCAATATCTTTTGCTTTTATCACACGCTCTTTGTAATTGGCATGTACGATGGATTCTTTTGCCACAATAAAACGGGTGCCAAGCTGTACGCCTTTTGCTCCCAGCATCATAGCTGCCGCAATTCCTCTTCCGTCGCCGATTCCGCCGGCTGCAATCACGGGAATTTTTACCGCGTCCGCAACCTGGGGAACTAATGTCATCGTGGTAGCAGAACCGATATGTCCGCCGGATTCTGTTCCTTCTGCAACAACGGCATCCGCTCCTGCCTTTTCCATCATCCTTGCCATTGCCACGCTTGCCACTACGGGAATCACTTTGATACCGGCTTCCTTCCACATTTTCATAAAGGCTGCCGGATTGCCTGCCCCTGTAGTAACTGCTTTTACGCCTTCTTCTACAACCACTTTTGCAACTTCCGGCGCATTGGGATTCATCAGCATGACATTGACGCCAAAAGGTTTATCTGTCAGCTCTTTTACTTTGCGGATCTGCTCTCTGACAATCTCCGGCGGCGCGCTGGCTGCGCCGATGATTCCAAATCCTCCGGCATCGGATACGGCGGCTGCCAGATGATATTCCGCAACCCATGCCATGCCTCCCTGAAGGATCGGATATTGGATGCCCAGTAATTCTGTAATTTCGGTTTTCATATTAAATTTCCACACCTTTTGCCTTTAAATATTCCATAACGTCACCTACGGTTGCGATTTTCTCTAAATCATCGGAAGGAATCTCCACCTCGTATTCTTCCTCCAAACTCATAATCAGTTCAAACAAATCCAGGGAATCTGCTCCCAGATCGTCTTTGAAATTACTGTCTGCGGTGATTTGATCCATATCAATGTTTAACTGGTCTGCAATGATTTCTTTTAATTTTTCTAACATATCTTTTCTCCTTATTTGTCTCATCCATATACTTTGCCTGTCAAATATTTTGATAATCAAATTATTTGACAGGCAAAGTATATTACAGGTGGAAAGATTTGTCAACAGGCGATGCATATTTTTTTACAAGATCAGGCAAACTAAGAAAAAACACCAAGGAGGTTCCCATGGAAGATACTACAAAATGCGCAGATTCCAACTGCCACAGACAGCATTCCGATGTTCACAAAAAAAAGGAAAAAGCCCCGTCTCCTGCTGCACTTCGGCAGCAAAGCCTGTATAATAAGTCCGATGAGCCTATCCCGGACAACAGCCCGTTTTTTGAAGGGCTCAGCAATCCCCTAAGCAGTAAGGGAAATTAAAAAAATCCTGCTCTGGAACATTTTCAAATTCCAAAGCAGGATTTTTTATTCACCTAAAGCCATTTTCTTAATATAGGCCAATGCTTTCTTCACCGGAGGAAGATTGATAATCAGAATCGTGATCAATGCCTCTGCTCCCAGATAAGAGCCGTTATAGGCAATGGAATAAACCGGCGCTGCCATGCCGTAATCTCCGGCATAGCTGCCAAAGAATATCCAGCCGGACAAAAAAGCAAAGAAGAACCTTCCAATCACGCCCACAAGATATCCTATGGTCAAACCATTTTTAGAATCCCTGAAAAATCCGGAAAGTCCCAACGCCCCAAATGCCAGGGGATAATCCACAATCACCTGGGGAAGTGTAAAAAAGTACGGTTCTATGACAAACTGCAGTAATCCGTATGCCGCTCCCGCAGCCAAGCCGACTACGGGGCCGTACCAATAACCGATCAACACAATAAACAGCATGCTAAGCAGGGTAACGGAACCACCCATGGGCAGGGAAAATACCTTGATCATGGAAGTCACCATAGCCAAAGCAATAGCTGCTGCCGCATAGACTAATTGCTTGGTGGAAAATTTACTCATACAGAACCCACCCTCTCTTCGATTGCTGCAATTACTGTCTCAATCGCCTGGATTCTGGCATAATATTTGTTGTTGGACTGAATAATA
>CAYQRG010000173.1:750-4392 GCA_964419645.1 uncultured Eubacterium sp. | reverse complement strand
CTATGGAGCGAC
Source organism: uncultured Eubacterium sp. (assembly GCA_964419645.1). Classification (GTDB taxonomy): domain Bacteria; phylum Bacillota; class Clostridia; order Lachnospirales; family Lachnospiraceae; genus Roseburia_B. Next base: position 4,380 of record CAYQRG010000173.1, on the reverse strand, counting down.
AAAAGCGGGACTGGCCAGTTTTTCACGCAGCCTGTTTGATGAGGCGAGAAAATACGGCGTAAAAGTTACGGCAATTTATCCGGATATGACGAAAACGGATCTCTACCGGAATGCGGATTTTACAGTAGGAGAGGAAGAGAAGTCCTATCTTTTGCCAAAAGAGGTTGCAGACGCAGTGGAGTATCTTTTAAATCAGCGTGAGGGAGTCGTTGTTTCTGAACTTACCGTAAAGCCCCAGCTTCACCGGATTCAGAGAAAAAATAAATGACATCGCCTGTATTTGAATGATATCAAATAAAAACGATGTCATTTTATTATATCCCTTCGGGAAATCTCATATGCCACATTTAATTCTTACAAAGCTCCTCAGCTAACGCATCAATCATTGCAATACTTTCGTCATTCAACGCAGACATAATTTTCACAGAAGTCTCTGTAAATGTAATCTCCTTACTGCCTTCAAACATTTTCTGCATCACTTTTGCAGCAGTAGGAGCCCAGGAACCGTTTTCAATCAATCCAATGGTACGTTTCTGGTAATTCCGCTCTTTCAGATCCAGGATAAATTCACGCATAAACGGGAATACATCGCCGTTATAAGTCGGGGAAGCCAGTACCAGCTTGCCGTAACGGAAAGCATCTTCCACAGCCTCTGCCATATCACAGCGGGCAAGGTCATTTAAAGCCACTTTCGGGCAGCCTTTTTCCTGAAGTTTTTCTGCCAGAAGCTCTGCAGCTTTTTTGGTATTTCCATAAGCAGATGCGTAGGCAATGACAACGCCTTCTGTTTCCACAGAGTAAGAAGACCATGTCTGGTAAAGGTTCAGGTAGTATCCAAGGTCTTCTTTTAAAATCGGACCGTGGAGCGGGCAGATTGTCTGGATGTCAAGGGCAGTCGCTTTTTTCAGAAGATTCTGTACCTGCATGCCGTATTTGCCTACGATTCCAAAGTAATAGCGGCGCGCTTCGCATGCCCAGTCTTCTTCCGCATCTAATGCGCCGAATTTGCCGAAACCGTCAGCGGAAAAGAGAACTTTATCCTGGCTGTCATAAGTAACGATGACTTCCGGCCAATGTACCATGGGAGCAGCTACAAAAGTCAGTGTATGTGTTCCCAGAGAAAGGGTATCGCCGTCTTTGACTACCACCTGCCTGTCCGCAAAATCTGTGCCGAAAAACTGTTTCATCATGACAAATGCTTTTGCGCTGGAAACAATTTTGGTTTCTGTGTATTCTTTCATAAAGGCATCAATGTTTGCGGAATGATCCGGCTCCATATGCTGTATGATCAAATAATCCGGTTGACGGGAACCAAGGGCTGCCTTAATATTTCCCAGCCATTCCTCTCCAAAATGAGCGTCTACGGTGTCAAATACGGCAATTTTTTCATCCATGACAATATAAGAATTGTAAGCCATGCCGTTTTCGACAACATACTGTCCTTCAAAAAGATCAATGTCATGATCGTTTACGCCAATATACAAAATATCGTTGGTAATCTTCATTGTAAATCTCTCCTTTGCTAAATATTTTCCATATTTTTCCTGTCATACGACAGCGGAACTATTATAGCATACAGCAGGCAATACTTGCAATGGATAATCTTATTCTTTCTGCCGTAGATTCTTGCATTTCTTTTTAGAATTCATTACAATAAATGATTAATGCGATAGAAGAAACCGGTTGTCAGAATACAATTTTTGAAATGTAAAAGAAGATATATGGAAAATTTTATTTATAGTATAAACACAACATTTCCTATATTTCTTGTCATGGCGCTTGGGTGGGGCTTAAGACAAAAGGGAATGTTCAATGAAAATTTTGTCACTGTGGCAAATAAATTTAATTTTACGGTAACACTGCCGTTTATGTTGTTCCGTGACCTTTCTGCCGTAGATATTTATGGGACTTTTGACCTGAGCTATGTAGCATTTTGCGCAGTAGTAAGTTCTGTCTGCTTTTTTGCTATCTGGGGCTTTGCAAAAATTTTTGTCAGGGAAAAAGAAATGCGGGGAGCTTTTGTACAGGCTTCTTTCCGCAGCAGCGCGGCAGTCATGGGGCTGGCGTTTATTGAAAATATATATGGGAGCTCGGCTATGGGACCTATGATGATCATAGGGGCAGTTCCGCTTTATAATATTTATTCTGTGATTGTGCTGACTTTTGAGGGAACAGAAGGCAAAATAGATACATCGAAAATAAAAGCGGCAGCAGTCAATATTTTAAAAAATCCTATCATTATAGCAATTTTTCTTGGGATTTTGGCATCTATGTCGGGACTTCGTTTTCCAACTGTCATCCATAAAACGATTGACAATGTGGCAAAAATGGCCACGCCCTTAGCCCTTGTAACGATGGGAGCCGGATTTAAAGGAAAAGAAGCTCTGGCGAAAATAAAGCCGACATTAGCAGCGGCGTTTATTAAGCTGATCGCCCAGGCGGCTGTTTTTGTCCCTGTTGCGGCGAAGCTTGGATTTTCCGGGGAGAAAATGATCGGAATTTTAATTATGCTTGCGGCGCCTGCGACGCCAAGCTGTTATATTATGGCAAAGAATATGAATGGCGACGGAGATTTAACAGCCAGCGTTGTTGTGGTGACTACGCTTTTTGCGGCATTTACGCTTACGGGGTGGATTTTTATACTTAAGACATTAGGATTTCTTTAAGTTGCCGCATGGCATGGAGGTATCCTTTAGGATTTCTTTAAGTTGAAAAATGGCGGATACCCATACGGGCTCCGTCATTTTTGCCGTAAATTCCTAAAAATCCAAACGGCAGAATCTTAAATACTTAACGCGCCAGCACGCTTAAGATTTCTCCCACGTACATGGTGTGCAGATCACCATCCTTATAGTGTTCTTTTTCAATGCTCTGATCCAGAAAAGAATCAGGCGAAAGCTTTGTGGCAGAAAGCATTTTGCAGGTGAGCACCAGATTACCCTCATCAATAAAGGGAATATCGTCAGCGTAATTGATATGCAGGTGCGTCATTTTCATTTTGTCTTCCCGGGAGCCGGAAACGGTGCCAAGATACATGAGGATCGATCTGTTAAAATCTTCCTGAAAAAAAGTCAGTGAAAACGTACCGCATGCATCCATGAGAGTCTTTGTATAGCGGGAATCGCGGACAAAAACATAGCAGACGTTTTTGTTCCATAGGACGCCAAACCCACCCCAGCTAATTGTCATAGAATTTGCCTTTTCTTTGTTTCCGGAAGTCAAAACTGCCCAGTTTTGGCCAAGCATCGTGAATGGATTGGTATCAAACACTTCAATTGGACAAGGTTGGAATGTATGCATAGAATTACCTCCAAAATTTTTTTCTTGATTTTACTATATTTTTTGTCAATATGCAAGAATGTCCAATGTATGAGAAAAATCTACTTACTCTTCGTGCCGGATTCTTTCTACCAGAGATTCTTTTTTGATATTTTTGCTCAAAATAAACGCCAGGATTCCCTGCAGGGCGACAATGCCGATGACAAAAAGGGAAAGCTCAAACAACGGCAGATGATATTCAAATAATCCCGTAAAACCCTGTTTTTTGCAGAAACAAAAGGCAAGGTAGCCTAAGAGATTGCCCAGGATTAAAGAAATTGCGGCAGTACCTAACGTAAATACCAGTCCTTC
>CAYQRG010000173.1:0-740 GCA_964419645.1 uncultured Eubacterium sp. | reverse complement strand
TGTTGTTCATGCCGATAGCCTGCAAAATGCCGAATTCCCGTTTTCTGGTAACAATGCTGGTGATCATCGTGTTTGCCATATTCATAAATCCGATCAGGCTTAGAATGATCAGCAGGCTGTAGGAGGCGCTTCGCACGAAAGTAATACTGAATTGCAGCTGGTCCAGTGTATTCTGAAAACTCTGTATGGAGATATTTTCCATGGAATAAACAATTTGTTCCAATTCTTTTTTTACGTCATCTTCTTTGTCAGGATCACAGTCCACAAACAGGATGCTCGTCATATCTTCCTGAATGTCCAGTGTTTCAAAAGTGGCTTCTGTCATAGTGATTTCTGCGTCGTTGGAATGTCCGCAGGTTCCTACGATCGAACCGGAAAAAGGAATCCGTCTGTCGCCGTCTAAAATTTCGCATTGATACAGATCTCCGAGTTTGTATTCATCATCGAAGAAGTAATCCCACATATGAATGACTCCGCCGGAATTTGCCGTATTGTCATAATCTACCACACCTCGTTCGGCATTTCTTTCCAACCAGGCAAAATCTTCCTCATTTACCACGGAAATAGTGACATAGGTTTTTTCCTTTGTATTTTGATTTTCGGCATACACCGGCATCACTTTTCTTGTCCGGATTTCTGTCACGCCGGGAATTTCTTTCAGACGGTCTTGGAAAGCTTTGTCGAAAGGAGCGCTTTTTTGGATTTCATTCATGTTATTTTCCGGATACGTAGTATCATTT
>CAYQRG010000172.1:0-4426 GCA_964419645.1 uncultured Eubacterium sp. | reverse complement strand
GTTAAGTAATCAATTACTTCTTCTGCTACGTCGTTGATCGAACCCATAGCAACGATTACGCGGTCAGCATCTTCTGCTCCGTAGTAATTGAATAAGTCATAGTTTGTGCCAAGTTTCTCATTTATCTTAGCCATGTATTTCTCAACGATTGCCGGTAATGCATCATAAACCGGGTTACATGCCTCACGATGCTGGAAGAATACGTCTCCGTTCTCATGAGAACCACGCATAGCCGGATGCTCCGGATTGAGCGCATGGTCACGGAATGCTTTTACAGCGTCCATGTTACACATTTCTTTCAGATCTGCGTAATCCCATTTCTCGATCTTCTGAATCTCATGAGATGTACGGAATCCGTCGAAGAAGTTGATAAACGGAACTTTGCCTTCGATGGTTGCTAAATGGGCAACCGGGCTTAAGTCCATAACTTCCTGCGGGTTTGTCTCACAAAGCATTGCGAAACCTGTCTGACGACATGCATATACGTCACTGTGGTCACCGAAAATATTTAAAGACTGCGTAGCTACGGTACGGGCAGATACATCAAATACACATGGAAGCTGCTCACCTGCAATCTTGTACATATTCGGGATCATAAGCAAAAGACCCTGAGATGCTGTAAAGGTGGTGGTTAAAGCGCCTGCTGCGAGAGAACCGTGAACGGCGCCTGCTGCACCTGCTTCTGATTCCATTTCTACTACCTTTACCTGGTTTCCAAAGATGTTTTCCTGTCCTGCCGCAGACCACTGGTCAACTGTGTCGGCCATTGGGCTGGAAGGAGTAATGGGGTAAATGGCTGCTACATCCGTAAAGGCATATGCAACATGTGCGGCAGCTGTATTACCGTCCATTGACTGTTTTGCTCTTGACATTTGATTTCCTCCTTATAAAATTAATGTTTGAACTACCAAATTTTGGCGGTTTTTCACACCGTCTCTAATATATTACTATATAGTTCTTATGCCAAAAAATCAATACTTTCGACGACATTTTTTGTATAATTTTTCGTACTTTTTTCATTTATCTGCCACTGAAAGAATATCCTTCCAAAACCCTTCTTTGGATGCCCACAGCCAAAATAAAAAATTGTTATCCGAAATCTCTTGTTAAAAGATCGCTGTTTTCCAGAAAGTCCATAATATCTGCAAATCCCAGTCTCTCTAACAGCTCTTTCACATAGGGATTCTCTAACGGCGTCTGATAACCTGCCTCCTCTCCATAGCTGTTCACAAAGGTCTTTCCTTCTTCTTTATCAATCAGCGTTCCGGGACCCCCGACGCAGCCGCCGCTGCATGCCATTCCTTCAAAAAAGTTTCCTTTGGCTTCTCCCTCTCTGATTTTTTTGATCATTTCTTTACAGCCTAAGACTCCGTCAGCCTGCACGGCCTTAACTTTTATTTTTTTCTCTGGATCTAACTGCTCTGTGGTAATCCGCACTGCTTCGCTGACTCCCGATGTCCTTGCATAGATGCGCCCTGCTTTTGAAGAATGTTCCCTTTCGTCTTCCGGAAGGGTTTTCGGATCCACATGGACTGCATCAAAAAAATCTCTTACTTCCCGAAAGGTCAGTACATAATCTACGGCATCTGAAATATCCGGTTCTCTTGCTTCTTTCTTTTTGGCCATACAAGGTCCGATGAAAACAGTAACCGCATCAGGATGCAGCTTTTTCACAATCCTGCCTGCGGCTATCATTGGTGATACGGCTCCCGGAACATGTCCCGACAGTTCTTTATAAATATCCCGAATCATGGCAATCCAGACAGGACAACAACAGCTTGTCAACTGAAAATCCCCTTCTTTTTGCACATGACGGTCAAATTCCAGTGCCTCTTTCAGTGTCAGAATATCTGCAAAAGCAGCCACCTCCACCATGCCCCGGAAACCGATTTTCTTAAAAGCAGACCGCAGCCGCCCCGGCGTTGCCTCTTTTCCAAATTGGCCCGTAAAAGCCGGTGCAATCAAGGCATATACTTCCCTGCTGCGGTCACACAGCATATCAAGAACCGGATAAATTTCTTTATTTTCAATCAGATGTCCCATTTTGCACACATCCACACATGCTCCACAGCCTGTACATTTTTGGGGATCAATATAGATCCTGCCATGGATTTTTTCTATGGCATCAAAAATGCAGCTTTCCTGACAGGCGCTTTTGGTATCGCAGGAATCACAGCTTCCTTTTACGATAACCGGCGCATATTTCCTTGGATGCAAAAGACAATCCATGGGATAATCGTCATATTCTCCGGACAGCTTTCTGCCCTTTTCCCTCTCCTGTTCCAATATCTCCTGATACAGTTCCTGTAATGTTTTCATCTTGTCTCATACCTTCCTATACATAATATGAATTAGTATGGACAAAATGACTGTTTTTTTATTCAATACGAATCCTGCAATAAAAAATCCGCCAGATACACAATTTTTATCCCATTCACATTCCCCGCGGCAAGTTCATCCAACGTCACTACATACTTGGGATAATGATCTTTAATTTCGAGCAGATTTGAAATTTCACGGTCAGATTCCTCCGGCAGATTTCGGCATACCTGCACATAAATACGCTCATCCCGCCGTACCGCCACAAAATCAATTTCTTTTGCCGCATTTTTTCCGATATAAACTTCGTAACCTTTTCTGCGCAATTCAAAATATACGATATTTTCCAGCATAGCCGCAACAGACTGCGGATGAAAGCCCAATATACAGTATTTGAGAGATGCGTCTGCAAGATAAAATTTCTCCTGTGTTTTTAAGACGGATTTCCCCTGCAGGTCATATCTCTGGCATCGGTAGATTACAAACGCTTTTTCCAGCCATTCCAGATAGTTGTAGACCGATTCCACAGAAAGCGTACGCCCCTCGCTTTTCAAAAATTTTACAATTGCATTCGCGGAAAAAGTCTTGCCTACATTTTCAATTACATACTTTACGATGCGATTAAACAAAGCAAAGTTTGAAATATTATGACGCTTTGTAATATCATTTGTAATTACGGAATGATAAATTCCTTCTACAATCTGATAGGCTGCACCTTCGTCAAAATCACTCAGCGCAACAATCGGAAACCCACCCATTCGAATATATTCATTCAAAAGTTCTTTTGGAGTGCGGCTGCCCATTTTTTTAAATTCCATATACTCGGCAAAAGAAAGCGGAAACACGGGAATCGTAATATATCGTCCGCTTAGATAAGTGGAAATTTCGCCGGACATAAGTTTCGAGTTTGAGCCGGTTACATAGATATCTGTATCGGCATTTTCCAACAAACTGTTCACCGCTTTTTCCCATCCGGCAATTTCCTGTACTTCATCCAAAAGCAGATAATACCGTCCGCTGCCAGTCATTTTTTCCTGAATGTCATGATACATATCTTTATCCGTCATTCCATCTTCAAAATCTTCCGATGTATAACGCATACTGATTATATGGTCTGCTTCAATACCACTCTTTCCCAAATCATCCTGTAACATTTCTAAAATTGTAGATTTGCCGCAGCGGCGGATACCTGCCAGTATTTTCACAAGCGGTATGTCACGATATGTTTTCAGCATCTTCAGATAATGTGGTCTAATAATCATGTCATCTCCTCCTTTCTGTTATTATATCCAAAAAACATCATATAAATCAATAGTTTTTACTTTAATTCCGTAAAAACTTTTTTGTTTTTACAACTTTTTTCGACAAATACAGAATGATTTTCCAATTTTTTTAAACATGCAAATGAGTAGGGGAGCGTGTGCAAAAAAACAGAGGGCAGAACATTCTCCACCCTCTGAAATCCATTAAATTTTCAACATTTATTTTCCAAGCGCTGTTTTTCTCTTTACTTCTGTTTTCTCTTCATAACATGCAAATGCATCATCCACCAGTTTCTTATCCGGTTTCGGCGTAAATGCGCTTACCACCGGCACAATGACAAGACCTGCCAGCATAGCAATCGCTCCGGCGTTGATCGGGGACTGCATAATAACCGGGAAAGATTCTTTGAAGAAGATATTTGCAAGCATCAAAACGGAACCAAATACAAAGCTTGCCCAGCAGGCTGCCTTTGTCACCCATTTTGAATACAGGGAATACATAAACGGAGCTAAAAATGAGCCTGCAAGCGCTCCCCAGGATACACCCATAAGCTGTGCAATAAAGGTTACGGAACTCTTGTACTGAATCAGTGCCAGAATAGATGAAATTGCAATAAATACAACAATCAGAACACGCATGCAGAGCACCTGCTTCTTTTCACTCATCTTTTTGAAGAAAAGCTCTTTTAAAAAGTCAATCGTCAATGTAGAGCTGGATGCCATAACCAGTGATGATAACGTGGACATAGAAGCGGAAAGCACCAGAATTACCACAAATGCAATCAAAAGCGGAGAAAGTCCGGAAAGCATCGTAGGAATTACGGAATCAAAGCCGTTTGCGGCAA
>CAYQRG010000171.1:0-4466 GCA_964419645.1 uncultured Eubacterium sp. | reverse complement strand
TTTACCGTGTCCGTTAAATGAATCGATCCTTTTTTTAAAGCATCGAAAATCAGAATCAGCGTCATAATCTTAGTAATGCTGGCCGGATGTCTGATAGAATGAGAATCCTTTTCAAAAATAATTGTCCCGGTAGATGCTTCCATAAGCAAAGCGCTGGGAGCATTATCAGAAATGCCAGGTGTATCTTGCGCTGTTTTTGTATCAGCAGACGGTGCTTGGGCATTTTCTTCCGCAGTGCCCTGTGTTTCTGTAAATAAGATTTGGGAAGAGAGGGCATGGACGGAAGGGAACAAAGCAGAATAGGCAAAAAGATGCAGACAAAGGAAAAGAGATAAGAAGGAATGCATAGTATAACCTCCGTGAATGGTTGCAATTCTATATAACAGTGTAATCCTTTTCTGGAAAATTTATGACCGAAACTTGAAATTAGAATGAAAATCATCTACAATAGAGCTTGTGTCAAAAAAGGAACGGAGAGAAATCGTGATATGGAATTAACAGTCAGGCTGGAAGCATTTGAAGGCCCTCTTGATCTGCTTCTGCATCTTTTGGACAAGAATAAGGTCAGTATTTATGATATTCCCATTGTGGAAATTACCAACCAATATTTGGAATATATTCAAGAAATGAAACGCCAGGATTTAAATATCATGAGTGAATTTCTTGTTATGGCAGCAACGCTGATCGCGATCAAGTCCAAAATGCTTTTGCCAAAGGAAGTAAACGAAGAAGGGGAAGAAGAGGACCCCAGAGCAGAGTTAGTACAACAGCTTTTGGAATATAAGATGTATAAATGTATGTCCTATGAATTAAAGGATCGTCAGATTGATGCCGAACGGGTTTTGTTTAAATCACCTACGATACCTTCCGAAGTCATGTCCTACGAAGAGCCGGTGGATGTAGAGGCATTGTTGTCGGATCTGACTTTGCATAAATTAAATCAGATTTTTCAGTCTGTGATGCGTCGGCAGGAGAACAAAATTGACAAAGTGCGGGCCGGTTTTGGCAGGATTGAAAAAGAAGAGGTATCGTTGCCGGATAAAATGGCATATTTGGAACAATATGCAGCCGCTCACAGAAGATTTAGTTTTCGCAATCTTCTGGAAGCGCAAAGCAGTAAAATGGAAGTTATCGTCAGCTTCCTTGCAATTTTGGAATTGATGAAGGTGGGGAAAATTACAATTACCCAGGAGAATCTTTTTGATGACATTCAGATTGAATCTCATATGGCTGCATAGATTTGGAGTTTAAAATGGAAAAGAAAACATACAAAACAATTATAGAATCCATCCTTTTTACTATGGGAAATTCCGTGGAATTGGAGAAAATTGCAGCTGCGGTTGAACTGAGCCAGGAAGAGACAAAGAGGTTGATTATGGAGCTTGCGGAAGAATACGACAAAGAAGACAGGGGCATGCGGATCATAGAGCTGGACGGAGCGTATCAGATGTGTACAAGCAGGAATACATATGAATATCTGATCCGAATTGCCAAACAGCCGAAAAAGCATGTATTGACGGATGTGCTGCTTGAGACATTGTCCATTATTGCTTACAAACAGCCGGTTACAAAGGCTGAAATCGAAAAGATTCGGGGTGTATCCTGTGATCATGCGGTCAGCAAGCTGGTAGAATATAATCTTGCAGTAGAATTGGGCAGGTTGGATGCGCCGGGAAGGCCTATGCTTTTTGGAACGACGGAAGAGTTCCTTCGCAGTTTTGGGATTCATTCTTTAGAGGAACTGCCAGAACCGAATCCTCTTCAGACAGAAGAATTGAAGCAGGAGGCAGAGACAGAGGTACCAATTTAGCATTGCTTTAGACACCTCTTCTCCACCAATCGTATCCCACCGTACAACCCCATAGCGATTACACACAAAATCAATATGGACAATATTACCCAATCCAGCTTAAAAACCTGGCTTCCATAAATGATTAAATATCCAAGCCCACATTTAGAGGCGATAAATTCCCCAATAATTACCCCGACCAGACAAAGCCCGATATTGCTTTTCATTAGCCCAATCAAATTAGCCCTATTTGCCGGTAAAATAACCTTGAACAATGCATGGCTGTTATTTCCACCCAAAGTTCGGATCAATTTAATTTTCTCCTTATCCACTTCCCGAAACCCAATATAAAGATTCAAAATAGTGCCAAAAATAGCAACAGACATCCCGGTTAAAATAATCGTCTTATAATTTGCCCCAAGCCATACGATCAAAAGCGGCGCCAGAGCAGATTTTGGTAGACTGTTTAAAACCACCAGGTACGGATCTAAGGTTTCGGTAAGGCTTTTGCTGTACCAGAGCAGGATTGTGATTAGCAGAGAGCACACCATAACCAGAAAGAAACTGACCAGCGTTTCAAATAAAGTAATTCCAATATGATAGAATAAATCATTTTCTGTTGTCATATGATAGAAACAGGCCAGAAGTTTTGAAGGACTGCTGAAAATAAAATCATCAATCCATGCCATACGGGCGCTGACTTCCCAAAGTGCCAAAAACAGCAGCAAAATTCCAATACGGTAGAGCTGGATTTTTATTTTATGATATTTATAAGATCTTATATAGGCCACCTGTGCGGCGGAGATGGAATCATTCATTTGGATTTAACTCCTTCCAGATTTCATTGAAATAATCTTTAAATTCATTTGTGTTTCTGCGTTCCATGGGAGACAGTTCTTTTGGAAATTCGGTAGGAATGATTTTCTGAATGCCGGCAGGCAGCGGAGTAAGAACGATAACGCGGTCTCCCAGACTGACGGCTTCCGAAAGGTCGTGGGTGACCAGAATGGCTGTTTTGCCTGATCTGCGGATGATGCCGCCGATGTCATCCCCCACTTTTAATCTCGTTTGATAATCCAGTGCAGAAAAAGGTTCATCTAAAAGCAGAAGATCCGGGTGCAGCAGCAGAGTCCTGATTAGTGCCGCACGCTGACGCATGCCGCCGGAGAGCTGGGAGGGCCTTGCATCTTTAAAAGGATACAGCCCGTAAAGTTTTAAAAGATGATCGGCTTCCATAAGGCTTTCTTCTGATAGTTTCTTTTGTATTTCCAGTCCAAGCAGAATGTTTTTCCGGACACTTCTCCATTCAAATAAATGATCGTGCTGCAGCATATAACCGATGCGGCGTCTTGTTTGGTCGGAAACGGCCGTTCCTTTGAAATATACCGTTCCGGATTCCGGCTGCAAAAGTCCGCATAAAAGAGACAGCAGCGTAGATTTTCCGCATCCGGAGGGACCGACAATGCTTACAAATTCTCCTTCGTTTACATGAAAATGAATATCACACAGCGCAGGCGTTTCCCCCTGTAATGTGTGGTAGGTATAATTGACATGATTGCATAAGATCAGAGGTTCCATGAAAATTCCCGCCTTTTTGCTTATAGATTTAGTTTATGTTGGTTGCTATTTTTTGACACATAAGGTAAAATATTTTGTGTTTGAAAAAAGACGAAGGAATGTGAAAGAATGAACCGTAGAAATTATCAGAGAGAATTGGAGGAAATTATAAAACGGCAGCAACAAGAGCATATGATTCCGAAATTGCTGCTGCATAGCTGTTGTGCGCCCTGCAGTTCTTACGTAATTGAATATCTTTCCTCGTATTTTAAAATCACAGTTTTTTATTATAATCCTAATCTTTATCCGGATGAGGAATATGAAAAGCGCGTAAAGGAACAGATGAGGTTTATTGAATCATTTCCGGCGAAATATCCGGTGGAATTTCTCTCCGGTGATTTTGAAAAAGAGCGGTTTTATGAGACAGTGAAGGGATTGGAGCAGGAAGCAGAAGGAGGAGAGCGCTGTTTTTCCTGTTACAGGCTTAGGCTTTTGAAAACGGCGCAGACAGCGAAACGCCTTGGAATGGATTATTTTACAACGACACTGTCGATCAGCCCTCTGAAAAATGCAGTGAAATTGAATGAGATCGGTGAGGAGCTGGCAAGGGAATATGGAGTAGCGTATCTGCCGTCGGATTTTAAGAAGAAAAATGGATATAAGCGTTCGGTGGAATTGTCGAAAGAATATGAGATGTACCGACAGGATTACTGCGGATGCATTTTTTCTTACCAAAGCAGACAACAGCAGAAGGCAGAATGAGGAAAAAACACACAACAATAAGGAAAGGAGTATTATAATATGGCACAATTATGGGGAGGTCGTTTTACCAAAGAAACAGACAAGCTGGTATATCAGTTCAATGCGTCTATTTCTTTTGATAAAAAGATGTACAGACAGGATATAGAAGGCAGCAAGGCACATGTGGCCATGCTGGGGAAACAAGGGATTCTTACAAAAGAGGAAATGGATCAGATTACAAAAGAGCTGGATGCCATTTTGGTTGATGTAGAATCCGGAAAATTATTCATTACCGATGAGTATGAAGACATCCACAGTTTTGTGGAGGCGAATCTCATTGACCGTTTGGGAGCAGTGGGTAAGAAACTGCATACCGGCA
>CAYQRG010000170.1:0-4486 GCA_964419645.1 uncultured Eubacterium sp. | reverse complement strand
CGCACCGTTGCATTCCAGAAGAACCTGACCTTTCACATGCCCCCTTTTTTATTTGCCAGATGCGCCGGTGTTATAGCAGCCCCCGGAGCAACGGCGTGGCATCGGATATTGGGCTCTGCCGCGGATTACTTTGCTTATTGACTGCTAATCAATATACTTAAATCAATTTTCTTCATTCTGCCTGCTGCCAGATATGCAAATCCAGTGAACAACAATGTCACTATGCCTGCCGGGAACAGGACAGCCTCCACAGATGGAGCGGATGCAAAATTACTAATACCCGCCAGCTTCATCATACCGGATACCAGTGGATCGGTAAGAACCCCGGCAAGAATCACCCCTATGATGGAGCCAATCACTGCTGTCATTCCAAAGCGGAGAGCAAACGTCAACCGCAGCCCCCTTACCTGAAAGCCAACCGCCTTATAAATCCCTAAATCCTTCTGCTCTGCTAAAAGGATCTTGCTGCCAGCCATAATGGTCACAATCATTATAAATATAACCACCATGCCATACATGAATATCATCAGTGCCTGCATGGCAGAGATAATCCCAAAAAGCCCCGGCCATGTATTTTCATGCACATGGACATCCCCGCCGTATGCTGCCTCCAGCGCCGACTTGATTTCCGTCTTCACGGAAGGATCAGACAGGAAATAATGCCAGCACCAGATGTGGGGATTGTCATTACCGATTTTCAGATATCCTTCCCGGCTCATTCCCACATTAGCGCCCATATCGTTTGCACAGGAATAGATACCAGAGACAATATATTCCCCGCTTCCGACATCGCCACTGACAGTGACTGCATCCCCAATGGAAATACCAAAATCTGCAGCAATAAATTCCGTCAGTACAATCTCATTCTCTGCCATACAGGTTCTTCCTTCCAAAATATGAAAACGCTCTGGCTCAGAGATCACATTTGCCGTGTAATCCACCCCATTTACCGCCACCCCCGGCATGGCAAGCAGATAAGTATCGGTAATCTCCGTATAGGAACGGACTTTTCCTTCTGCTTCCTCTGCGGTAAGGTTCCCGAATACCTGTACGCCGATGTCATGGTCTGCCGGATTAAACGCATCCATCATCCCTTTGCCGTCTGCGCCAAGCCATGCATCCATGCGGCCTACAAGGGACGCAAAGAACACCAGCAGCACCGCTACCACCATCGCCCCCATATATCTGCGCTTTCCTGTGACAATCTGGCGGAAAGCCAGCCTGAAATAAATCCCCCTGCCGAATGCCGGAATCGCTTTTCCGGAATGAATGCACACTTTTTCTGTTTCACCCCGGATTGCCCTCATGGGGGTGACCCGACCGATTTTCCCTGTACGCCAGGCGATAAATCCTGTAAGCAAAAGCAGGAGCAATATAAAGGACAAAATAATCCGAACACACGGAAGACCCACAGGCATCAAAATACCTGTGGTGGTCAGCGTCGCCCTGCTGACAAGGCCACTCAGAGGAACAGCGAGAAGCAGGCCACAGATTATTCCGCCTACGATTCCCACAAGATACTGTAAAAGCTGGAGTCTTTGCAAGGCGGCGGAAGTATAGCCCACTGTCTTTAAGATTCCCATATTCACATAATCCTCTTCCACCGTGCTGCTGATGCTATGGCCAAGCACCACCATGACAACAAACAGAAGAACTGCCGCAAATGCCAGCAACAGTCCGCTGAATGCATTTTGCAGGATTAGCATGAACCCTTGGATTGCATCCCTGCTGTGGACAAATTCGGTGTATCGGGGAAGCTCCGTATTTTCATTTATGATGCTGTTAAGCTCAGAAACCATCATGCTGTCCGAATCGGAAAAAATATGAAGCATAGCTCCATCCCGCGCCAGCGCATCAATGCCGGCATTTTGCAGAATATCCAATATGTCCGCCCTGTCTGCCCCGCAGATGAGGAATCCCTTCATACCGATCATGGAGCTTCCCATAAATGGATCTTCGTAAAACCCTTTCACCGTAAATGTAGCATTTTTCCCGGCCCGCGCAATAGGGAAAGTAATCTCGTCGCCAATCTGAACGCCAAACATGGAAACCATGGAGGGAGATACATAGACCTCACCAGGCATTATTTCCTGTGCCTCCTGATAACCGGAAAAATCATCCGTAAAAAAACGGTAGCGGTTATCCTGTAACCCAAAGGTAATCAGCTGCCCCTCGCTGTCGGATTCCTGCTCATTTACCACATAATTCGAGAAAACAAGGCTTTGTATTCCGACACGGCTAACCTCCGGTCTCTTTTCAATATCCTCTGCAAGTTCTGTCATGTCTGAAATCCCGGAAACCCATGCCGTCAATTCACCAAATCCCGCCCGATCCATTTCGCCTTGAATATATGCACCCGAATTCGACCATACCGTCAGCACCGTTCCAAGGGCAGCAGCAACCAACAATGTTAAAATGAAGATGCCCAAAAGCCCACCCCGATGCTGTTTCAGATTTGCTCTTAATAATACCTTATATGCCATATTCTCTATTCCTTCCGCATAACCTTATCCCATGGGAGACATAGAATTTCACACTACCATCGCAAAGAAGAAAGCCAGCCACTCACCTTTGACTCCCGCATCTTTCCATTATCCTCCTGATAAGCGCCTAAATTCAGCTCATCCAGGATTTTTCCATCTTCCAGATACAGAATCCGGTTCCCATGGATTGCCGACCGGATATCATGGGTTACCATCAGAATGCTCTGGCCATTTTGATTTAATTCCGTCAGCAGATCCAGCACTTCCCTGCTGTTCGCTTTGTTGAGCGCCCCCGTGGGTTCATCCGCAAAAATGAGAGTTGGATGATTGATTACTGCCCTCGCAATCGCTGCCCTCTGCGCTTCACCGCCGGATACCTGATGCGGCAGACGGTCTCTTGCCCCGTCAACTTGCATCTGTGAAAGAAGTTGCACAGCTCTTTCACTGACATCCTTAACAGCCTTATGTTTGCAGGCATACCCGGCTACTGCCACATTTTCAAACAAAGTCAGATTGCTCACCAGATGCGTCTGTTGAAAAACAAAGCCAAATTCCTTCGCCCGAAGCTGTGCCATTTTGTTTTCCATGAGATTGCTGATTTTTTCTCCCTTAAATATAACCTCGCCGCCCGTAATGCCATCCATTCCGCTGAGTGCGTATAAAAGCGTGGATTTTCCGGCCCCGGATGCCCCCATAATAACCGTAAAATCTCCCTCAAATATATCTATATCAACATGGTCTAAAACCTGCATGGCGTCCCTGTTACCGGAAAAAGTTTTACAAATGCCCTTTCCTTTTAATAATACTTTTTTCATACAGCTATTTTCTCCTAGTTTTTTACCTGATCTAATACAAAAATATATCTGTTCTTATAATTTTCCCGATGGTAATAGTGAGCCGCTCCAGTGTCCAGATTAAAGACAATGCTCCACTCCGTGGACAGGGAATCAGTGAAATTCCCCTTGCTTACACTGTTAAGCGCATCTGCGACCTCCTGCATGTCCATTGTCTCCTGTTCCTCCAATGCCTGCATCAAAATATCATACCTTTCATGGGACTGTGCTGTTCCGATGCCTTCCTTTTCCCCTTTGGCAAAATAGAAATTCGTAACTACAGGTGTTTCTGTTATGATCATTTCGCTATCCACATACTCAACCACAACACTTCTGCCATTCCTGTCTGCCAATGCAAAATGCACCATCATCCCCATAGAGGAATGCATATCATATTGGTCAAGCAGCTTAAGGGCTTCCTCCACATCTGCTGCTTTATTCAGAAGCAGACGGATTGCAGTCGTTGTTGTAATATCTGGTTTTTCCGTATCCTGCGCGATTTTCTCACCATCCTGGATCATATTTACGGATACGGCAAGACCGGCTTCATTCATGCCGTCCAACGGCGCATACAGTGCCGCCAGGGTACGGACTGTATCCAGGTTCAAAGCCATTCCTGCCACTCCGTTTCCAGCCCCCTGTTTGATGAAATCCATATTGACTGTAGAAATGGAAGCATACCCATTTTCAGGATAAGAGATAACTACCATTGCCTCACATTGATTCCAGTCAAAATTCCGGCCAAAAAGCGGCTCTCCATCCGGACTGCTGACCGCTATGGTACTGCACCCAAAAGAATCACCCGTAAAGCTCAAATCCATTCCGGAAAGAAAGTGTTCGGAAAGATAACCAACCACTTCCGAGTCTGAGGAAGCGCCGCCCTGTGAAAGAAATTCTTCAAAACCATCATTTCCTTCGAACCTTACAGCCTGGAACCCTTTTTCTAATTCAATGATTTCCGAATCCAGCCTGATTGCATCGAAAATCTCTGCCACTGCTTCTTCCTGCAGACTGTTGTTTTCTGCGGTCTGTGAATTGCTCATTTTACTGCATCCTGTCATCCATATGGAAAAAAGTAAAACTACTATAAGCATAGAAAAAATTTTTCTCAATGCGAACATCTCCTTTCGCACAAAACTCTCTCCGGTAATTTTATAATAGTACAAACGC
>CAYQRG010000169.1:1724-4496 GCA_964419645.1 uncultured Eubacterium sp. | reverse complement strand
TCCGTCCGGAATTTATCGTGGATCAGGGCTATCATAATTCCACATTCCGCGTGCCAAGCAAAGAATTTAGAGACTATATTGAATTTCAGCAGATCGAAGTCAGCAAGCTGGCGAAAGAAATCGTTGATATTGTGCATTCCTATGGCAAAGAGGCCATGATGTTTTTAGGCGACCACTGGATCGGAACAGAGCCTTTCGGCAAATATTTTGCCGACATCGGCCTGGATGCCGTAGTTGGTTCCGTAGGAGACGGCGTTACCATGCGTATGGTTTCCGACATCAAAGGTGTGAAATATACAGAGGGACGGCTTTTGCCCTACTTCTTCCCGGATGTATTCTGCGAGGGCGGCGATCCCATCAAAGAGGCGCAGGAGAACTGGCTGAAGGTAAGACGTTCGATTTTACGGTCTCCGTTAGACCGAATCGGATACGGCGGATATTTAAAACTGGCTGCCCAGTGGGACGGTTTTATTGATGCGATCAAATTCGTTGTTGGCGAGTTCCGTCTGATCCATGAAAATATGCAGGGCGTAAACGCTTATACCGCGCCTTTTAAAGTAGCAGTATTAAGCAGTTGGGGACCGCTTAGGGGTTGGATGTCCTATCAGGTTCACCATTCCATTTGGCACAGGGAGACGTATTCCTATACAGGCGTGCTGGAATGTTTAAGCGGAATGCCGTTTGATGTAGAGTTTATTGGATTTGATGATCTTAAGAAAGGGCTTTCCGATGACATTAAAGTCATCATCAATTTTGGCGAAAGCGGCACGGCTTTCAGCGGAGGCGAATACTGGAAGGATGCAGAAGTGGTAACGGCAGTCCGCAAATTTGTAGACAACGGCGGCGGATTTATCGGTGTCGGCGAGCCCTCCGCTTATCAGTTTGAAGGGCGTTACTTCCAGTTAAGCGATGTGCTTGGCGTAGACCGGGAGATGAATTTCTCTCTCAGCACGGACAAGTATAATGAATTGAATATAGATCATTTTATTTTGGAAGATATCAAAGGAGATATTGATTTTGGAGAAGGTGTAAGCCGCGTTTATGCCCAGGGAGAAGATTATCAGATTCTTGCCATGGATGGCGAATACAGCCAGCTTGTAGTCAATAATTATGGAAAAGGCCATAGCGTTTATTTTACAGGTCTTCCTTATTCACCTCAGAACTGTCGTATTCTGCTGCGGGCAATTTACTTTGCAGCAGGAATGGAAGACGAGATGAAGAAATTCTATGTCAGCGATGTGGATACGGAAATTGCCGTATTTGAAAAGACAGGAAAAATTGCTGTAATCAACAATTCAAGAGAGGCAAAGAAAACAGATCTTTATGTCAATGGAGAATTGGTTCAGAAACTGGAATTAGAACCTATGGAGATGCATTGGGTAGATTATGATGCAGCGAAATAAATTGGTTGAAATATGTGTTTGAAAACATACGCCCGGGAGCGATTGGATTATATTGTTGATAATCCAATCGTTCCCGGGTTGCTTTTTGGGTTGCAGGTTGCTATACTGAAAAAAAGAAAGTTGCGATTGAAAAGCGGTGAAAGGGGATTTGAAAAATGGTAATTAAGAAAAATTATGATCAATATAATTTGTTTCATATTGCAGAGACTAAAAAGGCAGAAGCAAACCAGAAGAATCCTGTTGTAAAGGCAGATTTTTTCCCGGGAGAGGTTCAGGTTTCCATATCTAAAGAAGGATTGAAGCAGTACCGCAGCAGTATGGTTGAGGAGCAGAAGAAGCGGATAGAAGATGAGGAGAAGTTTGAAGCAACGATTCAGGAAGGTAAGATACTTTTAAAGAGCCATAGATATATGATCAGCGGTGAAACCAATCATATTATGGAAACGAAAAAGAGAGAAAGAGAGGGGTCAAGCCTGACATCGGAGGATAGGGCACAAAGCATGTTAGAGGCTTATGCAAATTTGTATGATGAAATTGTCCGGGGATATGAGGATGGAACAAGAGAAATCTATGTAGACGATGCGGAAAGTCCCAATGGATATCGATTACTGACGAAGGAAGAGGAATTAGAGCGGTTGGACGATGCGTATAAGGAGCTTTCGGAAGGTTATGAAATGCAGCTTGAAAGAGATCGGGAAGCAAATGAAATCATGATAAAGCAGTACAGAAAGATTGCGGCATCTATTGCCGTACAAAGAGGACGGAATGATAAGGTTATGGAATATTTGGAGAAAGCTAAAATGCTTGAAGAGCAGATGAAGGCGGAATGGAATCCCAAGGATTTGGCAAGGAATCTGTTAAGAGGAAGCCGTCTTTTTAAAAGTCAGTATGAGGATACAGGAGATAAAAATATAATAAAAGATATCAGTTCCATTATTTTTGAAGAAATAGAAGCTTCATAAGTCTTCCGGAATTAACCTTACAGAGATTGACAGAATAAAAGAATAACATAGAATGAATAAAATGCCTGAATCCCAAGGACGGGAGCCAGGCATTTTGTTGTTTGTAAACAATTGACTTTACAGGAACCTCTGTTATATACTATGACCGATAACGAAAATGAAATTCACAAGCTGCAGGAGGGCGATCAGACATGAAAGAATTAAAACCGGTAAAAGAAGGCAAAGTACGGGAAGTATACGATACAGGCGATGCAATGATCATCGTGGCAACGGACAGAATATCTGCATTCGACCATATTTTAAAAAATGAAATCACGAAAAAAGGCACCATTCTGACAAAGATGTCCAAATTCTGGTTTGATTTTACAAAAGATATTGTGCCGAATCATATGCTTTCCATAGATGTA
>CAYQRG010000169.1:0-1714 GCA_964419645.1 uncultured Eubacterium sp. | reverse complement strand
AAGCAGGAGAAATTTGACGGCAACAGCATGAAATGTAAGAAATTAAACATGCTGCCCATTGAGTGTATTGTAAGAGGGTATATCACCGGAACGGGCTGGGAGAGTTATCAGAAGAACGGCACGGTCTGCGGCATCCGTCTGCCGGAGGGATTAAAGGAATCTGACAAGCTGCCGGAACCGATTTATACACCCACCACAAAAGCAGAACTCGGCCTGCATGATGAGCATATTACCTTTGAGGAAAGCGTGGATATTTTAGAAAAAATTTATCCCGGCAAAGGTGCAGAGTATGCAGAAAAGATCAAAGACTGCACCATAGCTTTGTATCAAAAATGTGCGGAATATGCCCTTGGCAAAGGAATTATCATTGCAGATACCAAATTTGAATTCGGATTGGATGAAGAAGGCAATGTAATTTTAGGCGATGAGATGCTTACGCCGGACAGCTCCCGTTTCTGGCCCCAGGAAGGTTACGAACCCGGAAAATCCCAGCCGTCTTTTGACAAACAGTTTGTAAGAGACTGGTTAAAGGCTAATCCGGACAGTGATTATCTTCTTCCGGAAGAAGTGGTGAAAAAGACCGTGGAAAAATACGAAGAAGCGTACGAACTGCTGACAGGAGAAAAATTTGTATAAGCAGATCAGGGAAATATGTGCATGAAAAAGGAAAGATAAGGAGAAAATATGAGTACAGACAGATATATGAGCCCGTTGTCGGAAAGATATGCCAGCAAAGAAATGCAGTATATTTTTTCGCCAGAGATGAAATTTAAAACCTGGAGAAGACTCTGGATCGCATTGGCGAAGACAGAGCAGGAGCTTGGCCTTCCGATTACGGATGAACAGATTGCAGAATTAGAGGCCAACAAAGACGACATTAATTTTGAAACGGCAAAAGAACGGGAAAAATTAGTTCGCCACGATGTCATGTCCCATGTGTATGCATACGGCGTACAGTGTCCGAAGGCAAAAGGAATTATCCATTTAGGAGCAACTTCCTGTTATGTAGGAGACAATACTGATGTGATCGTTATGGCAGAGGCTCTGAAACTGGTCAAGACCAAACTGGTGAATGTCATGGCAGAACTGGCAAAGTTTGCAGATGCATACAAAGACCTTCCCACGCTGGCATTTACCCATTTTCAGCCGGCACAGCCTACAACGGTTGGAAAACGGGCGACCTTATGGCTCCAGGAATTTATGATGGATTTGGAAGATTTAGAGTATGTCATGGGAAGTTTAAAACTCCTGGGTTCCAAAGGAACGACCGGAACGCAGGCAAGTTTCTTAGAACTGTTTGACGGTGACAATGAAAAAGTAGACAAAATCGACCCGATGATTGCAGAAAAAATGGGCTTTGATTCCTGCTATGCCGTGTCCGGGCAGACTTATTCCAGAAAAGTGGACACCAGAGTGGCAAATGTTCTGGCAGGAATTGCAGCCAGTGCCTATAAAATGTCAAACGACATCCGTCTTTTACAGCATTTAAAAGAAGTAGAAGAGCCCTTTGAGAAAAACCAGATTGGTTCTTCTGCCATGGCCTATAAAAGAAATCCTATGAGAAGTGAGAGGATCGGCTCACTGTCCCGATATGTCATGGTAGATGCTTTAAATCCCGCGATTACTTCCGCAACACAGAGGTTTGAGAGACCACTGGATGATTCTGCCAACAAACGGTTAAGTATGCCGGAGGCATTACTGGCACCAGATGGCA
>CAYQRG010000168.1:2107-4519 GCA_964419645.1 uncultured Eubacterium sp. | reverse complement strand
TGTCTGCTGCTTTACCTTCTGCCGGACGGATACACAGAAATGGTTTCATCTCTGCCATTTTGTCTCCTCTTTTTCATTTTATTTCACAACACGTACTTTTAACACACCTTCAATTGCTTTTAACTGCTCTACCACCTCGTCTGTGACAGGTGTATCAATATCTAATAATGTATATGCATAATCGCCTTTGGATTTATTCGTCATATCTTCGATATTAATATCTGCATTTCCGAAGATTGTGGAATATTTTCCAATCGTTCCTTTGGTATTCTTATGCAAAATTGCCACACGGCCTGCTTTTTCGCAGCCGCCCATATTGCAGTTTGGGAAATTGACAGAATTTACGATATTTCCGTTTTCCAGGTAATCCCTGATTTCTCTTACTGCCATCATAGCGCAGTTATCTTCCGATTCTTCCGTAGACGCTCCAAGGTGGGGTGTTAAAATAACGCCGTCCTTTCCTGCAACGGTCGGATTGGCAAAATCGGTTACGTATTTCTTTATTTTACCACTTTCGATCCCTGCCAAAACTGCCTCTTCGTCTGCTAAAGGATCTCTTGCAAAGTTTAAGATTACAACGCCTTCCTTCATCTTGGAAATGGCGTCTTCATTAATCATGCCTCTCGTCGCATCCATTAACGGAACATGGACGGTAATGAAATCGCATTCTTTATAAATATCATCTAAATTGCTGATATGCTTTACACCGCGGGATAAATTCCATGCGGCATTCACAGAAATATACGGATCATAACCAAGCACTTCCATGCCAAGGTGAATTGCAGCATTTGCAACCTGAACGCCAATTGCGCCAAGACCGATTACGCCTAATTTTTTACCTGAAATCTCGCATCCGGCAAAATTTTTCTTCTGCTTTTCTGCAAGCTTTGCAATATCCGGCTCGTCTTTGTTTTCTTTTACCCATTCGATACCGCCTGTGATATCTCTGGAAGCCAGCAGCATTCCGGCAATGACAAGCTCTTTTACGCCATTGGCATTTGCGCCTGGTGTATTAAATACAACAATACCCTTCTCTGCACATTTGTCCAACGGAATATTGTTGACACCGGCTCCTGCCCTTGCAACTGCCTCCAGTCCCTCCGGAAGTTCCAGGTCATGCATAGATGCACTGCGCACAAGCACTGCCTGTGCATCTTTTAAGTCTTCCGTCTTCTGATAATTTTTTGAAAATAAGTTCAATCCAATGTCTGCAATCGGATTTAAACAGGTATACTGATACATGTTTGATTCCTCTCTTTCCTAATTATTGCGCATTTTTCCAGCGCATAAAGGGATACCCGAAGGGTACTTTTTATACGTTATTTTTCTCAAATTCACGCATGAATGCCACCAACTTCTCCACGCCCTCTTTTGGCATAGCGTTATAAATAGAAGCCCTCATGCCGCCAACGGAACGATGTCCCTTTAAATTCTCAAATCCTGCTGCTTTGGCTTCTGCAACGAATTTTGCATCCAGTTCATCGCTTCCGGTTACGAAAGGCACATTCATCAGAGAACGGTCTTCTTTGACAACGGTTCCTTTGAATAATTTGCTCTCGTCTAAGAAATCATATAAAATCTTCGCTTTTTCTTCATTGCGCTCTTTCATTACGGCAAGTCCGCCCATTTTCTTTAACCACTTAAATACCTTGCCGCAGACATAAATACCGTATGCAGGCGGTGTATTGTATAAAGAATCTGCATCTGCATGGGTTTTATATTTTAACATGGTAGGTGTGCCAGGCAATGTATCTTCTGTAATCAGATCTTCGCGGATAATCACGATTACAACGCCTGCAGGTCCGATATTCTTCTGTACTCCTCCGTAAATGATGCCGTATTTTGTTACATCCACCGGTTCAGATAAGAAACAGGAAGATACGTCAGCCACTAATATGTGTCCTTTTGTATTCGGCAGCTCTTTGTATTTTGTACCGTAAATGGTATTGTTTTCGCAAATATATACATAATCCGCATCTTCCGGTATGTCTAAATCAGAACAATCCGGAATATAGGAAAAGGTCTTGTCTTCGGAAGAAGCTACTGCAACTGCGTCTCCGTAAATCTGTGCTTCTTTCCATGCTTTCTTTGCCCACTGTCCGGTCACGATATAAGCAGCTTTTTTGTTTTTCATCAGGTTCATGGGAATCATGGCAAACTGCTGTGATGCGCCGCCCTGAAGGAACAATACTTTGTAATTATCCGGAATATTCATCAGATCACGTAAATCTGCCTCTGCTTCTTTGATAATGGTATCATATACTTTGGAACGATGGCTCATTTCCATTACGGACATTCCGCTTCCCTTGTAATCCATCATTTCCTCTGCTGCTTCCCGTAATACCTCCTCCGGCAGAACGGCTGGTCCTGCTGAGAAATTGTAAACTCTGCTCATTCTTCATATCCTCCTGT
>CAYQRG010000168.1:0-2097 GCA_964419645.1 uncultured Eubacterium sp. | reverse complement strand
TAATGTTAATCTTTTTCGACATAACTGTCAATTCTTTTTATTTTACAACGCTTCGTAACAGCAAAGCCAAGGGCTGAACTATTTCAGATCCTCTTCCGCGAAGGCTTCACTAATGGCAGCCCCCGGAGCAACCATAGGCCAAACTTTGTCATCCTGGTCAATGACACAGTCGATCACTACCGGCACATCAGCTTTTAACGCAGCTTCCATAGCAGCCTCAAATTCCTCCCTTGTGGTTGCCCGGTAGCCAACCGCTCCCATAGCCTCTGCCAGTTTCACATAATCCATGCCGTCATCTAAAATCGTTGCTGAATACCTTTCTTCGTAAAACAGATTCTGCCACTGCCGTACCATGCCAAGCACATGGTTATTCACAATAATCTCGATCAGAGGCAGTTTTTGACGTACTGCGGTGGCAATCTCACTCATGTTCATACGGAAACAGCCGTCGCCCGCAATATTAATAACCGTCTGATCCGGATTGGCAATCTGCGCGCCAATCGCAGCTCCCAGTCCGTATCCCATGGTTCCAAGACCTCCGGAAGTAATCAGTGTCCTGGGTTTTGCATATTTATAAAACTGTGCTGCCCACATCTGATGCTGCCCCACTTCCGTTACAACAATGGCATTTCCTTTTGTCATGTTGTAAACCGTCTTCATCATATAAGGGCCGCTCAGTCCTTCCTCTCGATAAACCAGAGGATATTTCTTCGTATATTCATCTATATGAGAAAGCCATGCATCATGTTCCATTGGTTGGATTCTGCTGTTTAATCGGGTAAGTACTTCTTTGACGTCTCCGATTACACTGGCATCTACCATAATATTCTTGTTGATCTCGGCCGGATCAATGTCTATTTGCAGAATCTTCGCCTGATGCGCAAATTTATCGGCATTGCCGATGACACGGTCTGAGAAACGCACACCCACTGCAATCAGAAGATCACATTCGCTGACACCGTAATTGGATGTCTTTGTGCCGTGCATTCCAAGCATTCCCGTATATTTCGGATCGGTACCGTCAAATGCCCCTTTTCCCATTAACGTATCGCAGACAGGAGCCTGTATCTTCTCTACAAATTCTTTTAATTCACTGCTTGCTCCGGAAATCACTGCGCCGCCGCCTACAAATACATAAGGCTTTTCGGACTTTGCAATCATCTGTACCGCTGTATCTAAATCTTCTTCCGAAATCCGGACTACAGCTAGTTCCTGCTGTACCGGCTCTTCTTTTACATACTCACATTTGGCAGCAGTCACATCTTTTGGAATGTCCACAAGCACAGGACCCGGACGGCCTTTTCTGGCAATCCGAAATGCCCTGCGTATGGTATCTGCTAATTTTTCTACATCTTTTACAATAAAATTGTGTTTGGTGATCGGCGTTGTAATGCCCGCGATATCCACTTCCTGAAAACTGTCTTTTCCCAAAAGAGGAACTCCTACGTTACAGGTAATGGCAACTAAGGGAACGGAATCCATATAAGCTGTTGCAATTCCTGTTACCAGATTCGTAGCTCCCGGTCCGCTGGTGGCCATGCAGACACCTACTTTTCCCGTACTTCTGGCATATCCGTCTGCCGCATGGCTTGCCCCCTGTTCATGAGAGGTTAAAATATGCCTGATTTCATCTCTATGCTTATACAGCTCATCATATACATTTAAAATTGCTCCGCCGGGATAACCGAATATGGTATCTACTTTCTGCTCTTTTAAGCATTCTATGATAATCTGCGCACCTGTCAACTGCATGAAATAAACCTTCTTTCTATGTCTTTAAATTATATTATTTTTTCTCCAGGATTGCTCCTCTGTTGCCGGAGGTAACCATGGTAACATATCTTTCCAGATAGCCGCTTACATTCTGTTCCTTCGGCTGCCATGCTGCTCTTCTTCTGTCCATTTCCTCTTCGCTAATATCCACATCCAGTTTCATTTCCGGAATATTGATCTTAATGATATCGCCCTCTTCGATCAGAGCAATCGGTCCGCCCACTGCTGCTTCCGGTGAAACATGGCCGATGGATGCGCCGCGGCTTGCGCCGGAAAAACGTCCGTCTGTGATCAATGCAACAGAGGAACCAAGTCCCATGCCTG
>CAYQRG010000167.1:0-4529 GCA_964419645.1 uncultured Eubacterium sp. | reverse complement strand
CGTGTCAATTCCGGAGGGCATATGTTCAAAAGAAATGCCATTCTGCTCAAACGCCGATAATACTTTTCTCCCAAATCCCACTTCGGAATTCATCATATCCTTGTCAATATTGACTGCTACAAACCCTTTTTTACCTGCAATTCCGGTAATCGTATATTTGGAATGGTGGCAGGTGCCCTCCACAATCAGCGTTCCTTCTTCTTCCGGCTGATTAGTATTTCGGATGTTGATAGGGATGCCTGCTTGGATTTTCAACGATGCTGGGATCTGCAACCAAAAATCCGGATACATCCGTCCAGTTTTCATAGATATCAGCTCCCACTGCTTTGGCAACAATGGAACCTGTGATATCTGAACCGCCTCTGGAAAAAGTGCACACCCTACCGTCCTCTTTTGCTCCGTAAAATCCGGGTATTACGGCACGCTCGCATTTTTTCAGACGTTTGGAAAGGACTTTATCGGTTTTTTCCGCGTCAAACTCTCCGTCTTTGTCAAAAAATACAACTTCTGCTGCATCAATAAATTCATAGCCCAGATAGGAAGCCATAATAATGCCGTTTAAGTACTCTCCTCTGGATGCCGCATAATCAGCACCTGCTTTTTGGGCAAAGTTATCCGCTATGATACGAAATTCTTCTTCCAGAGAGATTTTCAAATTCAGACCGTTGATAATAGAGTCATATCTTTCTTTGATTTTTTTTAATTTTATTTTAAAATCTTCCTCTGCCTCTGCTGCCGCATAACAGTCATAAAGCATATCTGTTACTTTGATGTCTTTTGCATTTCTTTTTCCCGGCGCACTGGGAACTACATACTTCCGGTTCTCGTCAGAACGGATAATGTCTCCGACTTTTGCAAACTGGCCTGCATTGGCCAGCGAACTTCCGCCGAATTTTACTACTTTTATCATCTTCCTACTCCTCACTCTTTATTCCTCCGGAGTTTCTTTCTCCGGCATTCTCTATCGTATTCTGAATCATGTTCTCACGGAATGTACAGTTCATGCACATTCCTGAAGCATAAACAGTAATCCTTATGGACATTCCAATAAATGTTCGATCAGCTTATGTCCTTCCTCAATGAGATTTCCTGATTTTTCTGCCTCTTCCTCATTGTATTTCCAGGAATGCTCCTGTTCCATTGTACTGTCATACAGCAGATATGGTACATTGTCCGCAGTATGGGTACGGAGTGAAACCGGCGTCGGATGATCCGGCAGGATCACCATACGGAAATCCTCTCCTGCTTTTTTCAACCCCTCCACTATAGGGCGAATGATACGCTGATCCAAATTTTCGATGGCCTGTACTTTTCGTTCGGTACTTCCCTGATGTCCCATTTCATCCGGTCCTTCCAGATGTACATAGACAAAATCGCAGCCTTCCTTTGTCAATACATCCACTGCGGCCTGGGCTTTGCCCTCATAATTAGTATGAAGGCCCCCATTTGCCCCGTCCACGGTAATTACTTTCATGGAAGTTCCCACTGCAATTCCTTTTAACAGATCCACGGCAGAGATCATAGCTCCTTTTTTGCCTGTCTTCTCTTCAAAAGAAGATAACTGCGGTCTGGTGCCTGCACCCCAGAACCAGCAGGAATTTGCGGGATTTTTGCCCTGCTTTTTCCGTTCCAGATTGATCGGATGATTCTCCAGAATATCATAACTCTTTTTCATCATTTCCCGCAGATGCGGCTCTTTGGGCAGTTTATCCCCAATTTTTTGTCCCAAAATATCATGGGGCGGCACAAGCTCTGCCACTTCTCCTTTGTCCCAGATCAAAAGATGCCTGTAGCTGGTTCCTACATAATAACGAAATTCTTCTGTCTCTAATTCCTTTCGGACTGCCTCTAATAAAACAGCGGCATCCTCCGTGGAAATCTCACCGGAGCTGTGGTCTATAATGGTCCGCTCCTCATAATTTTCCTCTTCCTCTGACAGGGTAACAATATTGCACCGCAGGGCAATATCCGTATCCTTCATGGGTACACCGATACTAAGGGCCTCTAACGGAGAACGTCCGGAATAATATTTCCTGGGATCATAGCCCAATACGGACAAATTCGCCGTATCACTTCCGGGACTCATCCCCTCAGGGATCGTGTGTACCATTCCGATTTCCCCTTTCCCTGCCAGCTCATCCATCATTGGCGTATTGGCATAGGCAAGAGGTGTTTTGCCGTCTAAAGATTCAATGGGACGGTCTGCCATACCGTCCCCTAAAATTACTAAATATTTCATCTGTCTGCTCCTTTATTACATTCCCATACGAATCACAGAAAGAATCTCCAGATCCTTTTTCTTTTCTGCAAATGATTCTTCTGTCATGGAATCTGTTATAAATCCCGTCTCTCCTGCAATTCCTGCATCCACATACTCCGGGTTTTCAAATACTTTTTCAATTTCTTCTTTGGAAGAAGCTGCGCGGACAAAAAATGCATTCCGGGCTTTTCCAAAGTCTATAAGCTCTAATTTCTTAGAACTCCATTCTACCAGAATATTGCGTTTCAAATGTTTTACAATATCTACCATATCTGCCACTACTGCAGAGGCTGTCGGCAGTTTTCCGGCGCCGCTGCCGTAAAACATAGCATCCCCCAGTACATTGCCATGGACAAATACCGCATTGAATACATCATTTACCGGATACAGCGGATGTTTCGGGGAGATTAAAAACGGAGCCACCATTGCCAGATAGCCGTTTTCTGTTTTCTTGCTGGAGGCCAAAAGCTTGATAGCCCGTCCCATTTTTTTCGCATATTTCATATCTATTGCAGAAACTTTTGTGATTCCTTCGGTATGAATGTCTTCAAAATCAATCTGCTGGCCGCATACTAAAGAAGTCAGAATCGCAATTTTCCTGCATGCGTCATAGCCTTCAATATCTGCGGAAGGATCTTTTTCTGCATACCCTTTCTCCTGGGCATCTTTTAATACATCTTCAAACTCCAATCCCTCATCTGACATTTTCGTCATCATATAGTTCGTTGTTCCGTTTAAAATACCTGTAATTTCTTCAATCTCATCTGCTGTCAGACTGGAATTTAACGAACGGATAATCGGAATACCGCCGCCTACACTGGCTTCAAACAGGAAATTCACATTCTTTTCTTTTGCCAATGCGATCAGCTCTGCTCCTTTGTCTGCCACCAGAGCTTTGTTGGAAGTCGTCACATGCTTTCCTGCCTCTAACATGGATTTCACAAAAGTATAAGCCGGTTCTACGCCTCCCATTGTCTCCACAACGACCTGAACTTCCGGATCATTTACGATGACATTCACATCATGTACGACTTTTTCCTGGATCGGATCTCCGGGAAAATCTCTTAAATCCAGAACATATTTGACTTCGATCTCATCGCCGGCTCTTTTTGCAATGCTCTCTCTGTTGATGTTTAATACTTCCACTACGCCGGAACCTATGGTTCCGTATCCCATTACTGCTGCTTTTATCATAATTTCCTCCATTCCCTCTACTCTCTGGCCAGTATTTTTAAATAATGTATTCCCGACTTTCTTTCAATCTCTTCCACCATCTGGGAACAATCCCCGGTATCCGGCAGCACTTCTACGCTCAATGTGAGAGATGCCACGCCATTCACCGGTATGCTCTGATGTATCGTAAGGATATTGGCACGGTAGTCTGCTACGGATTTCAGTACCTCTGATAACAGTCCCGGTTCGTCATCCATTTGAATGATCATCGTAATCGTCCGCCCTTTGGCATTATCATGAAAGGGGAATATATCATCTTTGTATTTGTAAAATGAGCTGCGGCTGATTCCTACTGCTTCCGCAGCCTCTAAAACACTGTCTGCTTTTCCGGAATCCAGCAGACGTTTCGCTTCAACCACCTTTAAGAGCACATCAGGTACGGCTTTTTCTTTTAAAACAAAATAGCGGGTTCGCTCTGCCATAACTCATCGCCTTCCTTTATGTGTTTGCATTACAGATACAACTGTCCTCACGGGAAAGATAATAACATAATTTTCCTGCTGTTGCAATTGATTTTTTCACTCTCCCCGATTCTCAGGGCACCCCAAAGAAAGCCATTTTAAATAACCATTGATAAACAGATCAATCTTGCCGTCCATAACGCTGTCCACATTTCCGGTTTCCACGTTAGTACGGTGATCTTTCACCATGGTATACGGCTGCATCACATAAGAACGAATCTGGTTCCCCCAGCCGATTTCCGTTACTTCTCCCCGGATCCCCGCTGCTTTCTGCGCATTCTCCTGCTGTTTTAACAGATAGAGCCTTGCTTTTAACATCTGCATGGCCTTGTCCTTATTCATATGCTGAGACCGCTCATTCTGGCATTGCACCACAATTCCTGTGGGAAAATGCGTAATACGGATCGCAGAAGATGTCTTGTTGATATGCTGTCCTCCTGCTCCGCTGGAACGGTAAGTATCGATACGGATATCCTCATCATTAATCTCAATATCAATATCCTCTTCGATATCCGGCATGACATCACAGGAAACAAAAGAGGTCTGCCGCTTGCCTGCCGCATTAAACGGAGAAA
>CAYQRG010000166.1:0-4562 GCA_964419645.1 uncultured Eubacterium sp. | reverse complement strand
CTCATCCGGCTGAATATCCTCCTGCACCTCTATGCCTTTTAACTTGCAGAATAATCCTGCTCCGTAATAAAATTCATAATTTCCAAGCATGACGGATGCCTGCATATTACACTTTATAATTACACTCTGCCTTGCCGTTAATGTCACCATATGAAAATCCTCCATACTACATTTTTTTCGCGCATCTTTCGCATACCATTGTAGTTGGATTTCATTTTTCCGTCAATGTAATTTCATTTTATTGTCCAATCTGCTTATAAAAATACCACAATCCCCCCAGTGTCTTTCCCACTGCCATAGATGCAATCACCCATTGCAGCCCTATTTTTAGGCCAAACCTGCGAAACATTATGGGAAATACATTCATAATTTCTGCCAGTGCCATAACAAGGCAGCCTACCTGGATTCCGGAAAGAAGTCCGTATAAAATTAAAAAAGGACTCCCAAAGGGAAGCATCAGATTCGGATAAACCGTTACGACAGTTCCGCAGATTCCGCCCAGAATAATCATATTTTCAAACAGAATAATACGATTGGCGCTATGCCCTTTCCCAATCATGCGCGGTACAATCCTTAAAGAAATGATCAACGCAAATGTTCCTGCCGATACCGAAAGCCCGGCAGAAAGGCCGATAAAAGCCAGAAAAAAATGTCTAATCCACATCAATTTCCCTGCCTCCTCTTCCGGAATTTTCAATATAAGCCGTATCGGAATCCTGTTCGTATTTGCGCATTTCCACCTGGATCGGCGTGGGGTCCGGCGTAATCTTTTTCTTGCCGAAATGATTGAAGAATACAATGATTCCAATGGATATACCAATGCAATAACTGATTTCCAGCTCTGTCATTCCGTTTGACGGAACGCCCATAACCTGATAATAGAATTTTCCGAACAACTCCGTAATGCCGATATCGTTGTTAAATGACATAATGGTAAAAGCCGCCCCAAAAAAGATTAGCACGCACAGTACCGCGATTTTAGCAATTTCAACGCCTTTTTTCTCTGTGGGATCTTTTTTGTATTCTATGATGAAATCCGTTTCCCCTTCATTATCCACTTCTGCATTGGGGTAGTCCTCATGGATCAGTTCCACAATTTTTAATACGGAAAAGACTTTCCGCATGATTTTTTGTGATCCCTCCTTGGAATTGTCGGGAAATGTATAAATTTTTTTCTGCTTTAGCTGCCTCAACATTGCCTCATTGGAACAGGTCAGAGATGCAATATCACCAAGCGTCACATTTCTGTCATAGACCAAAACATTCTGGTCAATCTTTACATAAACGGTCTCGTCATTTGCGCTCATACTCTTTCCACTCCCATCATTTCCTGCCAGACAAAAATTCCTTCTTTTGGCATCACTTCTTTTTTCTGTATAAAACGGTAATAAAAAATACCGGAAACAACAGCCGCTGCAATCACCATAACCAGACAAAAACGGTACATATTTCGATTCATTTTCTCACTTCCTTGCTCTGCATTTTCTGCTTTATTGAAAGTAGTATGTATCTTTTTCAAAAACTTATGCAAAATCAATAGAAAAACAGAAAAAATAGATTATACTGTTAAGAGAGAATTTATTACGATTCATAGAGTGGAGGTGTCAGAGCATGTCCTCTGAACAAAACAGCAATAAAGAAATTTTAACACTGGCAGTAGAAATCGGAGATGCGTTGCTTCGAAGCGGCGGTGAAATCTACCGTGTGGAAGATACGCTTTTCCACATTTTAGATTCCCTCGGTTTGGAACATTTTGATATCTATGTACTTTCCAACGGCATATTTGCCAGTGCCAACGAAGACCGGGAAGACGGCTGCAGTATTATCCGCCATGTTCCTTTAGGTGATGTGCATCTTGGAAAAATTGCGGCGTTAAATCAATTGTCCAGGGAGATCTGCGATCATTCCTGCAGCATTGAAGAAGCCTGGCTACGTCTGGACGCCTGCAAATCCATTCCTGCGCCAAAACCCTGGGTACAGGGACTTTCCTGCGGCATTGGATGCGCCTGTTTCTGCCTGATTTTCGGAGGAGGTTTTCTGGATTCTGTATTTACTTTTTTCCTGGGCATTCTTTTGCAGTATATGCGCATGGACCACGAATCCAGAAAGGTTTCTAAATTTATGACAAATATTGTGGGAAGCGCATATTTAACTGCAGCCAGCCTCCTTCTTCTGAATCTGCATCTTCCTATTATGCAGGATAAAATCGTAATCGGAGGCATTGTGCCGCTGCTGCCGGGAATTGCGCTGACCACTTCGATCCGTGATCTGTTCAACGGAGATTACCTGTCCGGAGCGATCCACCTTATGGATGCTCTTTTGACGGGTATGTGTATTGCCGTAGGCGTAGGCTTTGTCATTATTTTATACCAACATATTCCGGGAGGTGTTTCTTTACCATGATACTGCAGTTTTTGCTTGCCATGGCGGCATGCGCGTCCTTTGCCGTGCTCTTCGGCATGCCAAAGGATCAGTTTTTTTTCAGTTCTTTCACAGGAGCTCTGGGCTGGATCAGCTATCTGATTTTCTGCGAACTTGGCGCAGGCACTGTTTTTGCGTCTTTATTTGCCACTTTTTTCCTGACAATCCTGTCCAGGATTTTTGCCGCTGTACGCAAAAATCCGGTGACACTTTATCTTGTCACCGGAATCTTTACCCTGGTCCCCGGAGCCGGGATTTATTATACGTCTTACTATTTTATAATGAACGATATGCATATGTTTACGGTAAAAGGAATGGAAACGTTTAAAATTGCCGGAGCCATTTCCATTGGCATCATTTTCGGCTTTGCCATTCCCCAGCGGCTGTTTCAGCTCAAAAAACGCTGACAGCGAAATCGCTACTCCCGTCCTTTTAAAATAGGCGAAATATGCTTATAAATCAAAAACGTAATCACAACGCTTAAAATTCCCTTTAAGAAAGTGAACGGCATATTAAACACAATCAGACACTCTAAAAGTCCGTTCACAGAGGGAACGATTGCCTGATACATAGCAACAATTTGATCAATGGGCATAATCATTGCATAAAAAGGATACACAACAAAATAATTGGAAAACACACTTACCACAGCCATAAGAGCCGCCCCTGCAAGAGAACCCCACAATGCCCGTTTTCTGGTCTTGTTCCTCTTATAGATCCAACCGGCAGGCGCTACAAATACTGCTCCCAAAAAGAAGTTGGACAATTCTCCCACGCCTCCCGTTGTGGTGATCAGAAGGTGCATGAGGTTTTTTACCAGACAGACTACTATGCCGCAGACAGGTCCCATAGAAAATGCGCCGATCAAAGCCGGCAGTTCGGATATGTCCATTTTGATAAATGCCGGCATAAAGGGAACGGAAAAATCAAGAAACATTAAGATAAATGCTACCGCTGACAACATTGCGGTTACCGTAATATATCTGATATTGACCGGTTTTTGTCCTGATGTCTTATCCATGTTTTTTCACGTCTCCTTCTAATTTCATTGTAAGCTGAATCCTCTGTTTTTTCAGATCCACGCTCATGACTTTCACTTCCACAATATCGCCCACACTGACCACTTCTAACGGATGCTTAATGTAACGGTCTGTCATTTGGGAAATATGTACCAATCCGTCCTGATGCACGCCGATATCTACAAATGCCCCAAAATCAATGACATTGCGCACGGTGCCTTTTAAAATCATGCCCGGCGTCAAATCTTTCATTTCCAGCACATCGCTCCGTAAAATCGGTTTCGGCATATCTTCTCTTGGATCACGGGCAGGCTTTTCCAATTCTTTTACAATGTCTTCCAATGTCATCTCACCGATTTCCAGTTCTTCGGCAAGCTTTTTGTAATCTGAAATTTTTTTAGAGATTCCTTTCAGATTTCCTTCTTTGATGTCTTTTGTGGTGAATCCGAGTTTTTCCAGTAATTTCTTCGTGGCATCATAGCTTTCCGGGTGGACGCTGGTGGCATCCAAAGGATTTTTGCCCTCCGTAATACGCAGAAATCCCGCGCATTGTTCGTACGCTTTCGGACCTAATTTCGCTACTTTTAAAAGCTGCGGCCTAGATGCAAACCTGCCGTTTTCTTCCCGGTACGCTACGATATTTTTGGCCACCGCTTTGCTGATGCCGGAAATATATTCCAACAGAGATGCCGATGCCGTATTTAAGTCTACGCCGACTTTGTTGACACAGTCTTCTACAACGCCGCCTAAGGCCTCGCCTAATTTCTTCTGGTTCATATCGTGC
Organism: uncultured Eubacterium sp.; assembly: GCA_964419645.1. Classification (GTDB taxonomy): domain Bacteria; phylum Bacillota; class Clostridia; order Lachnospirales; family Lachnospiraceae; genus Roseburia_B. Next base: position 338 of record CAYQRG010000166.1, on the reverse strand, counting down.
TGATACTGTCCTACGCCAATGGATTTCGGATCGATTTTTACAAGTTCTGCCAAGGGATCCTGCAGCCGTCTTGCAATGGAAGCCGCGCTCCGCTGTCCCACGTCAAAATTCGGGAACTCCTCCGTGGCAAGTTTACTTGCAGAATAGACGGAAGCTCCTGCCTCATTGACGATCACATACTGCACTTTCTGCGGAATTTCTTTTAACAGATCCACAATCACCATTTCCGATTCTCTGGATGCCGTTCCGTTTCCCACGGAAATCAGCGTAATCTGATATTTCTGAATAAGATTTTTTAAAACTTTTTTGGATTCTTCTATTTTGTTCTGGGGAGCAGT
>CAYQRG010000165.1:0-4568 GCA_964419645.1 uncultured Eubacterium sp. | reverse complement strand
GCAGCCACCATCTTCGCCAATGCATTGTCCCAAAGAGCAGGCTCTTTGCAGTATGGACAAAATGCTGCATCATCCGCAATCTGTTTTCCACAAGAAGCGCAATACATAATTTCTTCATCCTCCTCTATCTTTTCCCAACCCACGACCTCCCTTAGTATGTACGCTTTTTTCGTCTCATCTATCGGAAATGATTCAATGAGTGCCGTAGTGATGCAGTTTACTTAAAATCGCATTCCTCACCAATGATCATATTTTCTTTCCTGCATTTCCTCAAGGCGAGAGGTCCCGTAATAGGCGCCAATACTCCCGCAAGAGCAATGCCGAAAAACAGCGTTCCCATTTTTCTAAGCATTACTCCGGAAATAGTTCCTACATATACCATGTCATCAAGCGTGGTTCCGGTAAAACTCTGTTTATACCACCAGAGAGAAAAGGGATAAAAATATGCGCTTATAATTACTAAAAAAAGAATAATGATCGTATCTATGATCGTGGCCTTCCAAGGTATCAGCCATGCATAAATAAGTGTATCAATGAACAATACAGTTGGAACGACAAGAATCAGATGGACCAATTTTCGTTTCCAGTAATCCGGATGCAGATAAGAATATATATTCTTCGTTGCTCCGCAAGCTTTTTTAAAAACAGATTTCTTTGGTGGTTTCACATAATCATTATTAGACATCTTTTGTTTCTCCCTTCATAATACATTTTCTGGTATCCGACATGATTTATATGGCGTCTATATCCCCCTGCGTGATCAATACTAAATTCGCATTCGGATCTCTTGAAACTCTGACTGCCATCTTTCGGATCAGCTTTTCATTTAGGTTGCGCACCCATCGGCCATTACTGTTATCATTGGATTCAGCATATTTTTTATATACCAGATCTGCATATGCCTTTTCGTCTATTTCATACTTTTGTCCATGCAGATCATCGAGACCGATTTGAACCAGTTCCTCCTCCGTATAGTCCTCAAACAGGAAGGTGTTTGGAATACGGCTTTTCAGTCCTTCATTGCTTTCGAGAAATTGTTCCATACTGTGTGTATAACCGGCAAAAATAAGAACAATATCCTGACGATGGTCCTCCATGAATTTCAGGATTTCATTGATTGCCTCAATTCCAAAATCTTTGGAATTATCACTTCCTGCATATAAGGTGTATGCTTCATCAATGAACAATACTCCCCCCAGCGCCGACTCCAGTACTTCCCGTGTCTTTAACGCTGTTTCTCCTATATACCGGCCCACCAGATCTGAACGCGAAGTTTCTACTAATTTGGGGGAACTGATAACATTCTTTTCGTAGAGCAGCTCCCCTATAAGACGTGCAACGGTTGTTTTTCCCGTCCCGGGATTTCCCAGAAACATGCTGTGCAACGAAAAAGCCGCATTTTTAAACCCCTGTCTTTCACGCTTTTTATTCATCTCAGCAATGGCAATAAATTCCTCCACACTCTGTTTTACGCCGGCAATTCCTACCATCTGATTCAAGCGCTCAAATGCAGTCAGTTCTCCGAAATATGTAATCTCTGAAGCGTCGCCGGTTTCCACCACAGCCCCTTGTTCATCTAAGGTAAATTCCCAGTTTTGGGGATCATACGCCGCCTGTATCATTATCTCCGCATTGATCGTTGTATTCCGCTCCGCTTTGATATTCGGTGTTGCCAACCTTCCAAAACATACGATATCTGCTTCCAGCGAAGACTTCTTATTCAGGTAAAGATTAACATTTCCGTTCTCCCTTCCAACAATACCAAGTCCCGTTGCTTTTACATGTGAATTGTCACAAATGCAACAGCTTTCCACAACACAGACAGATCCGATGGAGGCCTTCGATCTTTCAAGGTCTAAAGAATCATATCTACCCACATTCAATGTAAGATTGGCATTAATTGCAAAAAGCGCATGGTGAAAATCCGGTTGTTTTATGATCAAATCAGTTGCGGTCATCTTCGAATCCACTAATTTGACACATGACCAGGTGGTTTTTTCAGTTTTACGCCCTCCTTCAAAGGTTGACGCTGATACAGTTACCACACTGTTATTGCATGCATAGAGTGCACATGACTCGTGATACTGGATCGTAGAATTCTGAATATCCAGCTTGGAATTAGAAATTTGTACCGAAGCATTAATCGTGGAATTGATTATTTCCAATGTTGAATTTTTCGCATAAACTTGATAGTTGCCATCGTGCAGATTTCCCAGGACAACCACACTATTGCAGAAGGAAACTTTCGCCCCGTTCCCGACATAGATGACAGGGTAGTTCTCACCTTCCGCTGCATAAGAAGTAAGAACGACGTTTTCTGTCGTCAGAACTGCACCATCTTTTACATAAATGTTATTGTGCTTACTCAGATTGTTGCATACTTCCAGATCTTTTAAAGTGACAATGGCTCCATTCTTTATCACTACTTTATCAATTGTATTTGTCCAATTCCCATTATTATCCCGATGTCCTTCAATCGTAATATTCTTGGTAATTATCAGCGCTTTATTGTTTTGCTCATAAAAAGGACTGAACCCTTCCTCCAATTCAATGATATCTCCGTCTTCAGCAGCATTCAGCGCCTGGCCAAATTCCCATGTTTGCTTTAAGAAATTTTTTTCTCCTACCAGATAACGTGCCATTTATTTCTTCCTCCTTAGTGCCTTTCCTTTCTTTTTGAATTTCTTCGTATAAGCCTTCCTTCTTCATCAAGCTCCTATTGAACGTTCTCCGCATCTTATTATCCTCCTATAATTTATCCTCGCATTTGTCCACGATTAATATACCATAGTATTTTTTGACGGTCAAACATATTTTTATAATAGTATAGAAATAATTGACAGTAGAGGTATAAAAAATGACGCTAAACGAAAACATCCGACAGCTTCGTCTGGCAAGAAATTTATCACAGGTAGACCTGGCAAAATCACTTGGCGTAACGAAACAAAGCATTTCAAATTGGGAAAACAATAATATTCAGCCTTCCATTGATATGCTCATCCGACTTGCAGAGTTTTTTTCCGTTTCCACTGACCGTATGCTTGGATTAGACCAACGGGAATATATAGAAATCAGCGGCCTGACAAGTCGACAGCTAGCCCATGTCACAGCTATTATAGATGATATTCGAAACGCCGATTCCCAGTAAACGCAGCACAAAAACAACGAAATCCAAATCTGATCAAAACAGATTTGGATTTCTCTCCTTTATTTTTGCCAATATTAATTTTATTGTGATATATGACACACTCTTTCGGAGCGGTCTTATAAATTATGCATATGATACAACTTCTCATAAATCCCGCCTTTTGCCAACAGTTCTTCATGGCTCCCCTCTTCTGCAATCCCTTCCTCCGTCAGTACCAGAATCCGCTTCGCATTCTGTATCGTCGTCAATCTATGGGCAATGACAAACGTCGTTCTATTTTTCGCCAGCCTCTCTAAAGAATCCTGCACCACCTTTTCGCTTTCGTTGTCAAGGGCGGAAGTTGCTTCATCAAAAATCAGAATCGGCGGATTTTTCAAAAATACCCTTGCAATGGAAATCCTCTGTTTCTGGCCGCCGGAAAGCTTAATGCCCCGCTGTCCGATATCCGTCTCGTACCCATTTGGCAAAGACATTATAAATTCATGGGCATTGGCATTTTTTGCCGCCTGGATTACCTCTTCCTTTGTAGCATCCGGCCGCCCGTAACGGATATTGTCATAGACCGTTCCCACAAAAAGATACACATCCTGCTGCACGATGCCGATATGGTCCCGCAGGCTCTTAATCTGCAACTTGCGGATATCTCTGCCATCCACTCTGACTGTGCCGCCAGTGACATCATAAAATCTGGGAATCAAACTGCAGAGGGTGCTTTTTCCCGCGCCGGAAGAACCCACAAGAGCCACATATTCTCCGGCATCCACATGAAGATGGATATGGCTTAACACTGTTTCGCTGTCTTCCTCATAACGGAATGACACGTTGTCAAAATCAATCATTCCCTTCACTTCCGACAGTTCCTTAGCATCTTTGGCATCTGCAATATCCGGCTCTATGGCCATAATTTCCAGAAATCGTTCAAATCCCGTATAACCGTTCTGGAACTGCTCCGTAAAATCAATCAGCGTTTTAATCGGTTCCGTCAGTACATTAATATAAAGTAAAAAAGTAATCAGATCTGTTACTTCGATTCTATCAGCAGAAATAAAAATCGCCCCTGCCACCAAAACAACTATGGTAATCAACAGTGAAAAAGAACTTAACCCCGCATGATAACCGCCCATATAAAAATAACTGTTTTTCTTGGCATTTAAAAATCCCTGATTTCCTTTTTGAAATTTTTCTTTTTCCATTTCTTCATTGGCAAAGGATTTCACCACGCGGATTCCGGAAAGATTGTCTTCGATCTGGCTGTTGATCTCTGCGATTTTTTCTCTATTTCTGCGGAAAGCCCGTTTCATTTTTCCATTGAAAAAATAAGCATACACAAACATCACCGGAACCAGGGCAAAAGCCGCCAGCGTCAATACCGGACTGATACACATCATGATTACAAAAGCGCCGCAGATCTTGATTACGG
>CAYQRG010000164.1:0-4585 GCA_964419645.1 uncultured Eubacterium sp. | reverse complement strand
TTTTCGAAAGATAACTTTGAATTATCCATCAGATCTTCCAGCCATTCTTCTCGCTTACAGATAACCAAATCTTATCTATTTAGAAATTATAACACATATTTTTCAAAAAATCATTATTTTTTACACATTTTCATTAAAAAACGACATCATCTGATATCCCATATCAGACAATGTCGTTTTTCATAGAATTATTTCCTACTTTTACGGCTGAAAGGTACGCAGTGCATCTATAGTCTGCGTAATCAACTCATCCAGTGTCCAGCCAAGCATCTCTGCTCCCCGCTCAATGACTTCCCTTGAACATCCTGCAGCAAAACTTTTGCTTTTATACTTTTTCTTTACCGATTTCAGTTCCAGATCCTGTACGCTTTTCGACGGTCTCATAAGGACGGCTGCACCGATTAAGCCTGTCAGCTCATCTACTGCATACAATACCTTTTCCATTTCATGCTCCGGTTTTATGTCTACTGTAAGTGCATAACCATGGCTCGCTGTAGCATGAATGATTCTTTCGTCCACTCCTCTCTCTCGCATGATTTCCTGCTGCTTGATGCAATGCTGCTCGGGGAATTGTTCAAAATCAAGATCGTGAAGAAGTCCTACGATTCCCCAAAATTCTTTTTCATCTCCATATCCAAGCTTCTCTGCATAATACTCCATAGTCTTTTCTACAATTTGTGCATGCTCCAAATGAAATTCCTCTTGATTGTACTCTGTCAGCAGACTCCATGCCTCATCTCTTGTCATATTGCTTTACCTCCCTATAAATCTTTTATATTTTTTAATTTAAAACTTTTCCCAGTGAATTTTATTCTGCTCTGTTTCATCCCAACAACGGGGTGCCCCTGTCTTTTCTGAAATGCCAAGGGAAAGTACCGCCTCCACTTCATAATAATCCGGTATTTGAAGAAGTTCTTTCACATACAGCCCGGATTCTTGTCCTGGCGAAGTCTTCCGTAAACGTTCCTGAACCCAGCAGGCGGCAATCCCCAGATTTTCTGCCATTAATAACATATACCCCATTGCAAGAGAACAGTCTTCCATCCAGGCATCGGCTTTTCTTGTATCGCCGATTACAACAACTGCACACGAAGCATCTGCCAGCATTCCTGCCCCAGCCTGCTTGCTTAACGCTAATTTTTCTAGTATTTGTTTCTCTTCAACTACAATAAATTCTACTGGGCGGATATTTTTACTGCTTGGAGCAAGCAATCCTGCCTGTAAGATTTTATTCAGTTTGTCTGACGGTATTTTATCTCCGGTATATTCCCTGACGCTTCTCCGGTTTTTCATAATTTGAAACAAATCCATTCTTTTATCTCCTCCCCTCCGGTTATGCCTTTCCTATGATAAAACAATATCTCGAAACGCCTTTTCCAATGGCTCCCAGTCCGGATTGCGGTCATCTTTTATGGATTCGGCAGCCTCTTTATAATACGAAAGTTTTTCCTCAATATACTGATTGATTTTCTCTATCCTCGGTGCCTTGTCCGCTTCTGACATTTTTACTTTTTTTGCAAGAAGATCCTCTACTGCCGGTTTCATGTCATCTTCAAGCACGGTATGGAATAATTCATCAAACAAAACCGGCGGCGGACATTTCTTCTCTTCAATCCATTTGCATGCAAGAATGGGACGCAGCACATAAAAATATTTCTTATACTTCACCATATCATCCAGCAGATACGCATGGTAATTTTTATTTGCAGTTCCGTAATAATGATACATGGCAGACTTACATGCAAAATATCTGCCGGCAATCTGTCTGTATAAATTCTGCCATTCCTCTGTGGTAGCATACACAATCGGCGAATTGCTCCACTCAAATAATGTTGCATTGGATTTATGAAAATGCTGTAAGGCTTTCTTTAAATCCCATCCATTTATGTCGAGCACTTCATTTAATTCCCAGTCAATATAATCTTTGGTATCCCTAAGACTCAAATAAAAATCTTTATCCCGTACATATATAAACCGTACATCATAATCACTGTCCAAAGACGCAAATCCCCAGGCTCTGCTCCCGGATTCAATCACGTGCAAAATTCGGATTTTTTCTTTTTCTTCTATTTCTTTGATTTTCAAAAGAACCAGTTCTCTGGCGCTTCCCTCAAAATTCTCATATTTCATCACGAATCACTCTTTCGTTTATTGTCATGACCAGTTCCTGCACTTTTTTCAGATCCGGTTCATCCGGCAAATCGGTATGCTCTGCTGCATAGTGCAGTTTCTTTTCAAAATCGGACAGCAGCTCATAAAAACTCTCATGGAAAGTTCCGTCTTGCTTTTGATATTTTCCAAAACGGATGTCCATAAGGAGATCGTGTTCTTTCTCTCTGTAGGTATTGATCTCGCCTTTTTCCAAAATATCCAGTGCCATCATAAAAAGCCGGATCAGATGCATGGCATGTTTATTCAAATGCAGATCATCTTTTTTCTTATTCCGTTTTCCGATCTTTTCATAATCCCGAATGACATTTGCCATGGTATTCCACATGTTAAAATAATCACGCAGCGGATAATGCGTCATATTTGCATTGACAAATATTTCCGTCTCCAGTTCCGGATTTACCGCCTGGTCAATAAATATCTCCAAGCTGCCATTTTCAAAATGCTTATAACGATGATTGAAATCATGCATTGCATTTTTTACCGAATTAAAAATATGCTGTTCCTTCTCGCTCTGGGGAAATGTATCCCTGGCAAGGGCATTCTGTAGTCTTCGCAGCTGAGCGTCTGCATATCCGCCAAAAGAATTGACTGCTCTTTTGGAAAGAAAAAGCTTTCTGTTATCCAAAAGCATCTGCCCGATGTCATTTAAGTGCAAATAGTGCTCCGGATTTAATCCTAAGAGCTCTATGGTATTAGGATTACAGCTAAGCAGCAGCGTAACAATCTTATTAAATGCATAAATCACGGTGTCCGTATGATCGTCCACATACTGCTCAAACTGGGTGAGACCGATCAAATCTGATTTTCGGTTCAGCGTGATCCCCCTGATGTCAATATCGCTGGTGTCAATATTCGTACCATAGGAGTAACTGCCGGCAAGACCAAGGAGAATCACATGTTTTCCAAGATGCTCATTCGTCTTTATAAAATGATATTCTGCTGTCTGTAATATTTGGGAATCAACTTTCATAGACTTTGTTTGTTTTGTGTTTTTTGTCAGCAAATTTTATCCTCTACCTTTGTAACAATTTTTTAAATAATAATCCCCTCTAAGTGGTCTATCTCATGCTGAATAATCTGAGCTGTCCAGCCATGATACTTACCGTGCTGCTTTTTAAAGTTCTGATCCAGATAATCAACTTCAATCTCCTCATATCTGACACATGGTCTCACACCTTCTAACGATAAGCATCCTTCTTCTGTCTCAAACTTTCCGGTCTTTTTCGTAATGACCGGATTGATCATCGCAAACTGAAACGGACCTGCCGCTACTACGATAACCGCTTTCGGAATACCGATCATATTTGCAGCCATGCCGACACATCTGTCTGAATTTGCCCTTAAAGTATCCAGTAAATCCTGTATCACCTGCTTATCATCTTCTGTAGCAGGTGACGCCTTCTGGCTCAGAAGGATTCTGTCTTTACAAATCTTTTTTTCCAAATTTTATACCTCTTCTGAAACGTTTTACTATTTTGTTTTACGGTCCGTATTGCTATTTTTCTTTGCAACCATGAAAATGCCGATTATAAACAATACAATACCCGCAATTATTTCTGTAATTGCTGAAGTGTTTCCGACTTTACCGGCAAGAAATACTGAAGTCGGTCCGTCCGCTCCGCCACTGACAGACACTGACATTGTCCCTTTTACTTTAAGAATGGTTCCTAATGCTGTCGTCACAACTCCAAATACAATTAAAAGAATTCCTAAAATTTTCTTCATATGTCTGATTCCTCCATTGTCAGCCAGCCTTCTCCATCTTTAACAGCTTCCTCTGCCTCATGCAATTTCTCCAACAGCTTCTTTTCTTCTAAAAACAGCTTTTGATATATCACCATATCTCTCCTTTACTAAATTTAATTGCTTCTTTAAGCTTTATAAACAATACAATAAAATAATACAACATCGCTACTGCCAGATACGATTGTTCTGTCTCACACCATTTCCCTGATCCTGTTTTAATATAAACCCACCAATTATATGGCATAAAAACAATTTGCGGAAGAAATATCACATATCCGATTAAACCCCAGAATGACATTTTATTCCTTTTTTCAGGATCTGTTTCAATTCCCCAGGTATTTTTTTCTGCAATTAACAATTCAGCCCATTTATCATTTTTTATGGTGATTGACTTGCTGAACGAATTAAATGTCATAGAAATTATTCTACTTGGAAATATGTACCATGTGGGAACCACTACTGTAACAAGCAGCATTAAGAAAAAATTCATATGAATTTCCTCTTCAATGCCATTTCCACCGGAATAATCGATGCAATTAAAATTACGCATTGTATGATGCACAAAACTCCGCCTACCGTTCCAATCACATTTACTGAACTATAATAAAGAGGAACACATATGATAACGGAGAAAATCAGCATAGCCCAGCCAAGTTTCCTCCACAAT
>CAYQRG010000163.1:0-4589 GCA_964419645.1 uncultured Eubacterium sp. | reverse complement strand
GTAGCTGAGTAGTTGTTGTAATTTCATTTGTGGTAGGCCTCCGAAATCATGCTATATTAATTTAAAAATTTATACATTATGAGACCACTCTGAAGGAGTGTGTCATATTGGGATACCCGGAGGGTATACCTTTTGAGACTGCTCCAAAGGAGGGGATGATTTTTTATTTCCGGATCAATCCATACAATTCATCATAAAATTTTGGATAGGAAATTTTAACACATTCAGCATCCTGCATGTTGCAGGACGTATCAAGTGCAAGAGCGGCAACAGCAAAAGCCATTGCGATTCTGTGATCTAAGTAGCTGTCAAAATCAGCTCCAAGAAGCGTGTCAGGATTTCCGTTGATGATCATACCGTCTTCAGTTGGTGTCACATCTGCACCCATGCGCCGTAGATTATCTGTAACGGTCAAAATTCGATTGGATTCCTTTACTTTTAATTCTGCAGCATCCGTAATTCGTGTAGTACCGTTGGCAAAAGCAGCCATAACTGCAATCATGGGGATTTCATCGATCAGTGTTGGAATCAGCTCTCCGCCGATGTCAGCTCCATGGAGGCTGCTGGAAGTAACCAGAAGATCACAGACAGGTTCTCCGGATACAGTACGTTCATTTAATTTTTGAATATTGCCGCCCATGCTTTGGGCGGCTTTTAAAATGCCGTCTCTGGTAGGATTGATTCCTACATTTTGAATTAAAATTTCTGCATCTTTTGCCAATAATCCGGCAGCAATAAAATAAGCCGCAGAAGAAATATCCCCTGGAACCTCTACTTTTTGTCCTTTTAAATCAGGATTTGGACAGATAGAAACGGTTGTATTTTGGGACCGGATATCTGCGCCGAATGCAGAAAGCATCAGTTCGGTATGGTTTCTGGATAGCACAGGCTCTATTACGGAAGTCTTATCTTCTGCGTACAATCCGGCAAGCAGGACACAGGATTTGACCTGGGCAGAGGCTACCGGAGAAGTATATGTGATCCCATGCAGACTGGCAGGATGAAACTGTAAAGGCGCACAGTCATTGCCGCGAATGCTGGACACATCCGCCCCCATAGAAGAAAGAGGCGTGAGAATCCGTTTCATGGGACGTTTTTGAATGGAGTCATCTCCGGTTAAAGCAGAGGAAAATGATTGTCCTGCAAGAATGCCGGAAATCAGCCGGGTAGTCGTTCCGCTGTTGCCGGTATCTAAAATTCCTTCAGGAGCAGAAAGACCGTGGAGCCCTTTTCCATGAACGATCACATGGTCTTTTTTATTTTCAATGGAAATACCCATTTTCTGAAAACAGGAAATCGTGGAAAGACAGTCGGCTCCCTGTAGAAAATTTGTGACCTCTGTCATTCCTTGGGAAATGGCGCCGAACATAATGGCGCGATGGGATATTGATTTATCTCCAGGAACCGCTACAGTTCCCCTTAATTTTTTTGCATGTTTTAATTCCATAATAAAAACCTCTTAACGTTCATAAACTGTATAGTGATATTTGCGAAGGAGTGTAATGGTCCTGTCATAAGAAGCTTGATCATAAAGCTCAATCTTCAATACACCGTCTTCAAATTCACGGTTATGAATAATTCCAATATTCTTAATACTGATATTATTGCTGGCCAAAATCGTTGCAATTGTTGCAATTCCTCCCGCCTCATCAATCAGATCACAGTAGAGTTCAAAAATAGTCTGTATGGAGCCTTTTGGTGCAACCAGAAGAGAATCTCTGTAATCTTTGGCAGATTGGAAAAAATCATGTATACCTGCTGCATTGGAATCTGCAATTTTACTGCGAATCTGTAAAAGGCTGTCCTGATAGGAATCTAACATGGTAAGTATTTGATCTTTATTAGTCAGACAGATCTCTTCCCACATAACAGGAGAAGAGGACGCAATTCTCGTAATGTCCCGAAATCCTCCTGCTGCAATCGTTTTCATCGTCTCTTGGGCATTGTCAGATTGCTCAACGAAATTGACAAGAGCAGCGGCAATGACATGGGGCAGGTGGCTGATCGCTGCTGTGGCAGCATCATGGGCATCGTAATTTAATACCATAGGAATTGCTCCCAAAGACTGGGTAAAATCCCGGAATTCATTGACGCGTTCTGCGCTGACTGTAGATGTCGGTGTAATAATATAGTAAGCATTTTCCAGTAAATATGCCGTAGCACTGGAAAGACCGGTCTTTTCGGAGCCTGCCATGGGATGTCCTCCGATAAAATGCTCCTCCATATCAAGCTGTTTGATCGCTCTATGGATATCCCCTTTCACACTTCCCACATCCGTCAGAATACAGGAATCCTTCATAATCCCTTTTAACTGTTCGATATAAAAGAGATTCTGCTGTACCGGCGCGCACAAAAATATATAATCACATTCCGCAAAATCTTCTATAGAAGCATTTTCTTCATTTTCAATCAGGCCTTCCTGATATGCCTGGGAAATCGTGGATTGATGTCCCGATAAAGCAATCATCTGTATGTCTGGAAACAGCCGTTTGGTTGTTTTGGCAATGGAACCTCCAATCAGCCCCAGTCCAATAAATCCAAGTCTTTGAATTGACATGGTAAATCCTCCGTTCGTTTTCGATCTATTCTATTAAATCATAATCTTTTTAGAACGGAAAGTCAACACTTTAAAGCGTTAAAGCAATGAGAACCATAATTATATAAATGTGGCCATCTGACGTATCTTTTATCAGAAGTATAAAATAAAAATGTATAAATTGTATAAAATAGTTGTAATACAATCGAAAATTTAGTAAAATATAACCATACAAAAAGACAGAATTTTCTGTCATGAACCAGATTGGAGGATTTTTTATATGAATGTTTACACAACTGACAAGATTCGCAACGTGGTACTTCTTGGACATGGAGGGTGTGGTAAGACCAGCCTGACAGAAGCAATGGCGTTTTTATCCGGTATTACAACCCGTATGGGCAAAGTAACTGACGGCAATACCATAAGTGATTATGATAAGGAAGAGACGAAACGTCTTTTTTCCATTAATGCTTCTGTCGTACCGATTATCTGGGAGGATACAAAGATCAATATTCTTGATACACCGGGATATTTTGATTTTGCAGGTGAAGTGGAAGAAGCGGCATCCGTAGCAGATGCAGCGATTATTGTTGTATCCGGCAAGGCTGGAATTGAAGTCGGCACCAAGAAGGCATGGGAAATCTGTGAGAAGTACAAACTTCCGAGAATGGTATTTGTGACAGATATGGATATTGATGAAGCAAACTACCTTCAGATCGTGGAAGATCTGCAGGGATTGTATGGCAAGAAGATTGCTCCTTTCCATTTGCCGGTTCGCAAGAACGGACAGTTTGCAGGATATGTAAATGTGCTGCAGCAGAGAGCAAAGTTTTGGACAGACAAAGGCGGCATTGAAAAGGGTGATGTTCCGGATGATGCCAAAGACAATTTGGAAGTTTGCAGAGAAGCTTTAATGGAAGCTGTTGCAGAGACAAGCGAAGAATTTATGGATCGTTATTTCGGCGGCGAAGAATTTTCAGAAGATGAGATCCGTCAGGCTCTTCGTGTCAATATAGCAGACGGAAGCATCATTCCTGTATTAATGGGATCGAATATTTTAGCAAGAGGTATGTACACCCTTTTGGTAGATATTGTAAAATATTTTCCGGGCCCAGATAAGAGAGAATGCGCAGGAATCAACGCAAAGACCAATGAAGTATATCAGGCAGATTATGATTTTGCAAAACCGAAATCTGCATATGTATTTAAGACCATCGTGGATCCTTTCATTGGAAAATATTCTCTGATTAAAGTCAACTCCGGTGTATTAAAGACAGATGACGTACTTTACAATTATCATAAGAGCACAGAAGAAAAGATCGGCAAGCTCTACGTATTAAGAGGCAATAAAGCAGAAGAAGTCAAAGAACTTCATGCCGGAGATATCGGCGCTTTGGCGAAACTTTCCAATACAGCTACCACCGATTCCCTTTCCACAAAAGCAAATCCGATTCTTTATATCAGAACTGCTATGCCGACACCTTATACATATATGCGGTATCAGGCGAAGAACAAGGGAGATGAAGATAAGATTTCCCAGGCACTGCAGAAGCTTATGATGGAAGACCTGACACTTAAGAGCGTCAATGACAGCGGAAACAGCCAGACGCTTTTATATGGAATGGGCGAACAGCATCTGGAAATTGTTGTCAGCAAATTGTTAAACAAATATAAAATTGAAATTGAATTGTCCAAGCCTAAAGTTGCATTCCGTGAGACAATCCGTAAGAAATCCGATGTGGAATACAAATACAAGAAACAGTCCGGCGGACATGGACAGTATGGACATGTTAAGATGACATTTGAGCCTTCCGGCAATCAGGAAGAAGCATATGAATTTGATCAGATCGTAGTAGGCGGAGCTGTACCGAAGAATTATTTCCCGGCAGTAGAAAAAGGTGTTCAAGAGGCAGTGGTTAGAGGACCATTGGCAGCTTATCCGGTAGTTGGCGTCAAAGCAGTGCTTTACGACGGATCTTACCATCCGGTGGATTCTTCTGAAATGGCATTTAAGACAGCATCCAGACAGGCATTCAAGAAAGGCTTTTTGGAA
>CAYQRG010000162.1:0-4615 GCA_964419645.1 uncultured Eubacterium sp. | reverse complement strand
CATTTTTTATGCTGATTATTATCAGGATCGGAAGCCAGCTTCCGGTTCCTGGTGTAGATCGAGATGTGTTCGCAAACTGGTTTGCAACCCAGAGCAATGATGCTTTTAGCTTTTTTGATGCAATAACCGGTGGTTCCTTTGAGCAGATGTCAATATTTGCTCTGAATATTACACCTTATATTACATCTTCCATTATTATGCAGCTTTTGACCATTGCGATTCCAAAGTTGGAAGAGATGCAAAAGGATGGAGAGGAAGGCAGAAAGAAAATTGCGGAAATCACCCGTTATGTGACAGTAGGTCTTGCATTGATTGAATCCATTGCAATGGCAATTGGATTTGGAAGAAGTAATTATCTGGAAAAATACGATGCACTGCACGTAATAACAGTTGTTGTAACTTTAACGGCAGGTTCTGCAGTTCTTATGTGGCTGGGAGAGCGGATCACGGAAAAGGGAATCGGAAATGGTATTTCTATTGTACTTGTAATTAATATTATTTCCCGTCTGCCGGAAGATCTGTCAACCTTGTATGAACAGTTTGTAAAAGGACAGAGCGTTCCTGCAAAAGCAGTGCTGGCTGCAATCATCATTTGTGCAATTATCGTAGTTATGGTAGTATTTGTTATCATCTTACAGGATGCTGAGCGGAAGATTCCGGTACAGTATTCCAAGAAGATTCAGGGAAGAAAACAGGTTGGCGGACAGTCATCTCATATTCCGTTAAAGGTAAATACCGGCGGCGTTATCCCTGTCATTTTTGCACAGTCCCTGATGCAGACACCAGTGATTATTGCGTCTTTGATCGGAAAGAATAACGGAACCGGTGTGGGAAGCCAGATTTTAAAAGGATTGTCACAGTCAAACTGGTGTAATCCGAGTCAGCCGGTTTATTCGATTGGACTTGTTGTGTATATTGCATTGATTATTGCTTTTGCATATTTTTATACGTCAATTACTTTCAATCCCCTTGAGATTGCAAATAATATGAAGAAACAGGGCGGTTTTATTCCTGGTATCCGTCCGGGAAGACCAACAAGCGATTATCTGACAAAAATATTAACTTATATTGTATTTATAGGAGCAGTTGGTTTGGCAATCGTAGCGCTTATGCCGATTTTCTTCAGCGGCGTATTTAACGCAAACGTATCATTTGGAGGAACATCTATTATCATTATTGTAGGGGTTATCATTGAGACGATCAAACAGATTGAATCACAGATGTTGGTACGTTACTACAAAGGCTTTTTAAATGATTAATAATACATTTGGAGATACTGGTTTACGCCGTATCTCCAAACGTGTCTAAGATTTCGGATTGCCGAAGGATGAACAGGAGGATAATGTTAATGAAAATTATTATGTTAGGAGCTCCGGGAGCAGGAAAAGGCACCCAGGCAAAACAGATTGCAGACAAATATCAGATTCCCCATATTTCTACAGGAGATATTTTCCGTGCAAACATCAAAGAGGGAACGGAGCTTGGAACAAAAGCAAAGACATATATGGATCAGGGATTATTGGTTCCAGATGAGCTTGTAGTAGAGCTGGTAGCAGACCGTATTGTAAAAGATGACTGTAAAAATGGATTTGTATTAGACGGATTTCCAAGAACAATCCCACAGGCAGAAGCTTTGGATGAAGCTCTGGCAAAAATGGGTGAGAAAATGGATTATGCCGTTGATGTGGATGTACCGGATGAAAACATCATCAACCGCATGGGCGGTAGAAGAGCCTGTGTAAATTGCGGCGCGACTTATCATATCGTAAATATTCCGACAAAAGTGGAAGGAATCTGCGATAAGTGCGGAAAAGAAGTTATTTTAAGAGATGATGATAAACCGGAAACGGTACAGAAACGTTTACAGGTATATCATGAGCAGACGCAGCCGTTGATTGATTATTATAAGAATCAGGGTATTTTAAAATCCGTAGACGGAACACGTCCAATGGAAACTGTTTTTGCTGACATTGTAGAGATTCTGGGAGCTTAATATATGGTAACCATAAAATCTGCCCATGAAATTGAACTCATGAGAGCAGCTGGCAAGATCCTTGGGAAAGTGCATCAGGATCTGGGAAAAGCGTTAAAGCCGGGAATGACTACATTAGAGATTGACTGCATAGGAGAAGAAATGATCCGCAGCTACGGCTGCATCCCGTCTTTTAAAAATTATCAGGGATATCCTGCATCTGTCTGTGTTTCTGTAAATGACGAAGTAGTGCATGGCATTCCGTCAAATAAACGGATTTTGCAGGAGGGAGATATTGTCAGTCTGGATATTGGAGTGATATACAAAGGATATCATTCGGATGCAGCGAGAACCCATGGAATAGGAGAAATATCCAAAGAGGCATCTGATCTGATATTGCGTACCAGAGAATGTTTTTTTAAAGGAATCCGTTATGCAAAGGCCGGAAATCATCTGCATCAGATATCGGCAGCGATTGACAGCTGTGCATCCGGTTACAGATATGGAATTGTAAGAGATCTGGTAGGACATGGAATCGGATCTCATCTGCATGAAGATCCCCAGATACCCAATTTTCGTAAACGTACCAGAGGAATTCGCCTTTGTCCGGGTATGACCTTGGCGATCGAACCGATGATCAATGCAGGATGCGGCAATGTAAAGTGGCTTTCGGATGACTGGACCGTTGTAACAGCGGACGGCAGGTTATCTGCGCATTATGAAAATACAGTGCTCATTACCCGGGGAATGCCCGAAATCTTATCTATTACCGAGGATGAGATTACAGAAGGAATCTGGAAGGTGGGAGGATGTGTATGAAGCTGGAATTTGCAAGATCCCTGTCCGGACACGACAAAAATCAGGTTTACCTGATCCTGGAAAAAGATGAGAGGGCTGCATATCTGGTCAACGGAAAGACACATACCTTAGAAAAGCCCAAGAAAAAGAATAAAAAGCATTATCAGATCATAAAAAATATTCCAGAAGACATTCTGGCGCAGTTTAAGAGAAACGGATCATTGACCGATGAGATTATATATGGAATGGTTCGGGCATATGAACGTTCAATCAATAAGTAGGAGGCAATGAAAATGTCAAAAGCAGATTCTATTGAAGTTGAAGGAAAAGTAGTAGAGAAACTTCCCAATGCTATGTTTCAGGTGGAATTAGAAAACGGCCACAAGATCCTGGCTCATATCAGCGGTAAGCTGAGAATGAACTTTATCCGTATTTTACCGGGAGATAAAGTAACAATTGAGATGTCCCCGTATGATTTGACTAAAGGAAGAATCATTTGGAGAGATAAATAAAATTTATTGACGAGTTTTAAAAACTATGCTACAATATTATGCGTATGTTTTTGGGCATTTGCAGATAACATTGATATCTGCAGCAAAAGCAACTTGTAGGAAGAAAAACCCGCAGGGCATAACATATGCCACACTGCGTGGGTAAAAAAGGAGGATTTGCTGTGAAAGTAAGATCATCAGTTAAACCTATGTGCGAAAAATGCAAGGTAATTAAAAGAAAAGGAAGCATTCGGATCATTTGCGAGAATCCGAAACACAAACAGAGACAGGGTTAATCAAACCTATGGAATTATTATGTGCGGCTGCAGCGGAACATGATTTATCTATATGACCGCTGTTCATAATATGCAGTACGATGTACTGCTTTTGTCTGTATTCGGATTTAACATACCGGAATCCGTTTGAGACATCTTTTGATTTTAAGTTGTGAAAAGGGAATAGGCGTATGCACAACATTTCAGGCCGGGGAACCGGAGCTGCATAGGTCTATTGTCGCAGAGAGAACAGTCAGGGAGAGAAACGGCCCGGACAAAAGAAATTTTTATGGAGGTGCAACGACGAATGGCTCGTATCGCAGGTGTAGATTTACCAAGAGATAAGCGTGTTGAAATCGGCTTGACTTATATTTACGGAATCGGCAGACCAAGCTCTAACCGTATTCTTGCAGAAGCAAAAGTAGATCCGGACACACGCTGTCGTGATTTGACAGACGAAGAAGTAAAGAGAATTAGTGAAGTAATTGATGCAACTCAGACAGTAGAAGGTGATTTAAGAAGAGAGATCGCTCTTAACATCAAGAGACTTCAGGAGATCGGATGCTATCGTGGAATCCGTCATAGAAAAGGACTTCCGGTTCGTGGTCAGAACACCAAGAACAATGCAAGAACCAGAAAAGGTCCTAAGAGAACTGTTGCGAATAAGAAGAAATAGCCTGAAAGCAACTTAGCGATTGGCAAGCCGTAAGGCGCAGACAGAGCTTAGTGCGAAGGCGTTCTTTGAGATTAGCGAAGCCGAGCCGAAGGCGAGAGCTGAGCTTAGCGAAAAGAACTACCTTATTATACAGAGATACAATAAATGAAACTTGAGTAATCAATTAAAAAAGAAAGTAGGTTAGTTTTATTATGGCTAAAGTTACAAAAAAAGTGACAAAAAAGCGTGTTAAGAAAAACGTTGAACGCGGACAGGCACATATTCAGTCATCTTTCAATAATACGATTGTAACCATTACAGATGCTGAAGGAAATGCTCTTTCCTGGGCAAGTGCCGGTGGTCTTGGTTTCAGAGGTTCAAGGAAATCTACTCCATATGCTGCACAGATGGCGGCTGAAACAGC
>CAYQRG010000161.1:0-4616 GCA_964419645.1 uncultured Eubacterium sp. | reverse complement strand
GGGCATTATGACAAACGAAAGTTTTATTGAAAATCCGGGCGAACAGATCAATTCCATACAGGAGGCGAATCTTGTTTTGTATTTTGCCAACCAGGAGGGAAACGGTCTGGTGCAGGAGACAAAAGACGTGCATTACAGCAGCAATATTTCCATGGAAAAACTGGTTATGGAGAATCTGCTGGAGGGACCGGTGGGCAAGGAGGTTCAGTATGCCATTCCGGAGGGAACAAAACTGATGAATGTATCCGTAGCAGATGGGGTATGTTTTGTCAGCTTAGACGAGAATTTTTTGAAACAGAATTACAACATCGACGAACCGATTGTCATTTATTCTATTGTCAATTCTCTGTCAGAACTTGCAACGATCAATAAAGTGCAGATTTCTGTAAACGGAGATACCGGCGGCGTCTATCGGACTGATTTTCCGCTGGATGAATTTTATGAGCGGAATCTGGATTATGTAGTGAAATAAACAGTAATAAAATATCAAAAAAGAAGGGAAGTGGACAGTAGACGTTGACGAAACGTAAAGTCTGTTTTCTGTCCCTGGCATTTTTAATGGGAATCGCCGCAGCAGAGTACCAGCAGTTTTTGCTGTGGCTGATTCTGATTTTGTATGGCTCCTTGTGGACTGTTTCAATCGGAAAGGAACATGGGAAAACGATCAAAATGGTTTTCTGGATATTTCTGTTTCTGATTATAGCGGGTGTCGGTATCTATGACAGCTGCAGCAGGCAGTCCGATATAAGAGCCTATGAATCTTTGCTGGAAGAGGATGCGAAATGCCTGGTACAGGGAAACATATATCAAAAAGAAAAGAATGAAGAAAAAGGTCTTTTTTATTTTTATCTAAAAAACTGTTATGTGCAGTTTGGTCATAAATCTTATTCATGTAATCAAATCTTATTAAATCTAAATGCCGAAGAATATGCAATCGGCGAAATCCTGTGTGTAGAAGGAAAAATAAAAACATTTGCTAAACCTGTCAATGAGGGAAATTACGATGAGCGGGGATACTATCGGAGTTTAAATATTGATTTTGCGGTGGACGGAGAAAAAGTGCTTTTGGTAAAGGGGCAGAAAAGCAGGTTTAAAAAATATCTTTTTGCCTTGAAAGAGAAAATGAAAAACAGTTATCAGAAAGCGATGCCCCAAAAAGATGCCGGGGTACTTTCGGCTATGGTATTAGGGGATAAAAGCCTTATGGATGCCGAACGGAAAAGTATGTATCAAAATGCCGGAATCAGCCATTTTTACAGTATTTCCGGTCTGCATATCTCAATGCTTGGCATGGCGGTTTATCATCTGATCAAAAAACGAGGCGGCAGTTATTTTGTTTCAGGAGTGATCGGAGGGGCATTTATCTTAGGATATGGAATGTTGATTGGATTTGGCATATCTGCAAGCCGTGCTATAGGGATGTTTCTGATTCTCTTGTATGCGAAATACAGAGGGAGAAGTTATGACAGAATGACAGCGGTTGCCCTTATGGCGGCAATTCTGGCAGGGCAAAATCCGGGAATTTTGCATCACTCGGGATATTTATTGTCTTTTGGGGCAGTTTGCGGCGTTATTTTAGCAGAAGAGATGATGCCTGATGTGCAAACAGAGGAGATATCTTCCGGGCATCCCTTGATGCACAGAAAATTTCAGAATATAAAAGAAACGTTTCTGGTGAGTCTATGCATCCAACTGGTTACAATCCCAGTGATGTGCCAATATTTCTACGAAATCTCTACATATGCCATATTAATTAATATGGTAGTACTTCCCTGCATGGGGATTTTGCTGGGACTGGGCATTGCAGGCGGTATTACCGCATGTGTGATTCCTTTTGCGGGCAAAGTGCTTTTGTACCCTTGCTACCTGATTTTGTTGTTTTTTGACAGGATATGCGAAAGCTTTGCAAAGCTGCCAAAGTCGTCGCTGATTACCGGAAAGCTTTCTGTAGAAATGCTGCTGCTCTGGTATGGACTGCTTTTTCTGTTTCTGTTACTTCGGAAGAAAAAGAAAATACCGGTACTTCTTTTTCTGCTGCCTTTTGGTCTGTTGTTTTTTGGACCGAAACAGAATACGTTTGAAATGGACATTCTGGATGTAGGTCAGGGAGATGGCGTTTATATTTCCACAGGAGACCACACTTCTGTATTTATTGACGGAGGAAGTACGGATGTTTCCAAAGTGGGAACCTATCGGATTTTGCCTTTTTTATAATGCAGGGGAATCCGAAAGATCGATTACTGGTTTGTCAGTCATTGTGACGCAGATCATATCAGCGGACTTAGTGAAATCATAGAGGCAGATTATGAAATCCGGCATCTGGTAGTGTCTGCATATATGCCGGAAGATGATGCCTGGAAAGAATTGAAAGACCTGGCTGAAAGAAAGGAAATTGCCATATTAACGATGAAAGCAGGAGATGCTATAAAAGGAGAGAATGACGCTTGGGAGATTGCATGCCTTGCTCCGGCGAGGCAGAGCCAGGGAGCAGACCGGAATGAAAATTCCATGGCATTGCTTTTGCAGCATCCGGACTGTGTAGGTTTTTTTGGCGGAGATATGGGAGAAGAGGAGGAACGAAACTTAGTTAAGGAGAAAGAACTGCCCCAAATAGATGTATACAAAGCATCCCATCATGGTTCCGATACTTCCAACAGCAGTGAGATTTTAAATGCGTTTCAGCCTGAAATTGCCGTAATCTCCTGCAGTATGAAGAATCGTTACGGACATCCGGGAAAAGGAACGATAGAGAGGTTAGAAGAGGCTGGCAGCCGCATTTATGAAACCAGATATCTGGGACAAATAAAAATCCTGGGTGAAAATCTTGAAGTGAAGGGTTTTTCTGTGTTAGAATAGATGCATGAAAACAATTGATGAAGATATCAAAAAGGGGACATTCAGGCAATGTTACCTGCTCTATGGAGAAGAAGGCTATTTAAAAAAGCAATATCGGGACAAACTGGTGCATGCCATGGTGCAAGAGGGCGATACGATGAATTTTTCCTCCTACGAGGGAAAAGACATAAGACCAGGAGAACTTGTGGATCTGGCAGAGACACTTCCTTTTTTTGCCAAGAGAAGAGTCATACTGGCAGAAGACAGCGGATTTTTCAAAAATTCCTGTGAGATTCTGGCAGATTATCTGGCGGAGGGCAATCCAAGCACCACCTTTATTTTTGTAGAAACGGAAATAGACAAACGTTCCAAAGCATACAAAGCGGCTAAGAAACATGGTTCCGTAGTGGAGTTTGCCAAACAGAATGAGGCTTTGATCACCAAATGGATACTGGGAAGGATTGGGAAGGAGCAGAAAAAAATCACAAAATCCGTGCTCGGACTTTTTCTGGGCAGGACAGGTCTTGATATGAGCCGCATTGACAGAGAATTGGAAAAACTTTTATGCTATACCTTAGACAAAGAAGTGATTGAGGCAGAAGATGTAGAGTCTGTGGTCACAGAACAGATTGAAAATAAAATTTTTGAAATGGTAGATGCCATTGTCATGCACAACCAAAAAAAAGCGTTGGATCTTTATTACGATCTGCTGGCTTTAAAAGAGGCGTCTATGCGGATTTTATTTTTGATTACCAGGCAGTTTCGGCTGCTGCTGGAAGTAAAAGAATTAACCGGGAAAGGATACAGCAGTTATGACATCGCCGGGAAAGTCAAAATACCGGAATTTGCAGTCCGCAAAAACCAGTCTCAGGCAAAGCAGTTTTCCAAAGAACAGCTCCTTATGGCATTAAAAGACGGGGCAGAGACGGAAGAGAGAGTAAAGACAGGAGGTTTAAACGATCAGATTGCAGTAGAGATTTTTATTAGTAACTATTCAGCAGCATCAGCATTACCATTGGATAACAGAGGAGGATTACAATGAAAATAGAAAAAATGAACAAAAAAATAAAAGAAGAGGACAGAAAGTCAAGGAACATGCGGATTATTTCCATAGCAGTTGTACTGGTTGCTGTTTGTTTTGGCGTCTATTGGATGATGCCGAAAAGTTTTGAAATGGGCACCAGCGGAGTTTTTACAAAGGCAGAAGTGGAAGAGAAAGCCATACAGGTGATTGAGTTATTAAACGCGGATGATTTTGAAGGCTTAAAAGAGATTTCAACAGGAAAGATGCAGGGTTCCATCAGCGAAGGAACGATCGAATCCGTTCGGCAGGAGATCAATGCAGACTGGGGCGAATTTGTGTCAATAGGAGAAGAGGCTTATACTACAGAAGTGAAACAAAAGGGAAAACTTATGGCAGCCATACAGAAGGTCGTGTCCTATGAGAATATCGAGGTGATCTATACGATTTCGTTTGATAGAGAAATGAGATTGGCGGGACTGCATATGACAGAAAAAGGAGCTTCGGAAAACCAGCAGTAAAATAAAAAATGGAATGTATCCGGTGACGGTCCGGAGACATTCCATTTTTTTATGCCCTTGCGGGGATTAAGCGATTTCGTTTACAAGTTTGGTTAAACGGGAAACTTTTCTGGCAGCGTTGTTCTTGTGGTAAACGCCTTTTTTTGCTGCTTTGGAAATTGTAGAAATAGCAGCAGTTAATGCAGCCTGACCGATAGCCAACCCCTCAGCCTGTTCCGACAAAGGAGTAAAATCCGCTT
>CAYQRG010000160.1:0-4647 GCA_964419645.1 uncultured Eubacterium sp. | reverse complement strand
CGCCGCCTTTGGAAGCGGAAGAAGAAGCTGCCTGCATCAGCTGCTTGGGAGAGCATGGACAGGATCAGGCAAAGAGTACATTGATTGAACACAATCTTCGACTGGTGGTTTATATTGCCAAAAAATTTGATAATACGGGAATCGGCGTGGAGGATTTGATCTCCATTGGAACGATTGGTCTGATCAAATCTATTAATACTTTTAATCCCCAGAAAAATATCAAGCTGGCAACTTATGCCTCAAGATGTATTGAAAATGAGATTTTGATGTATCTGAGAAGAAACAGCAAGACGAAAATGGAAGTGAGCATAGATGAACCTTTAAATGTGGACTGGGACGGAAACGAACTTTTACTTTCCGATATTCTGGGAACAGACGAAGATGTCATCTACCGGGATATTGAGGCAGAAGTGGAGCATCATCTTTTGGGGAAGGCGATTGATAAATTGTCCGGCAGAGAGCGGATGATCGTAGAACTGCGGTATGGCATTGGCAGAGGCGGCAGGGAACTGACACAGAAAGAAGTAGCTGATCGGCTTGGAATTTCCCAGTCTTACATATCCAGATTGGAAAAAAAGATTATGCGCCGGTTAAAGAAAGAAATGATACGCTTAGAATAAAAAATAGTAGTATCCAGGATTCCTTGTCCTGTGTTATAATAAGGGCATGAGAAGGCGAGGAGAGGGTACTATGCGATTAGAATTTTTAGGGGCGGACCATGAGGTGACCGGAAGCTGCCATTTTCTGGAATATGGAGGGAAGCGGCTTCTGGTGGACTGTGGTATGGAGCAGGGAGCGGATTTGTATGTGAATCAGGAAATTCCGGTGAATCCGGCAGAAATCGACTACATATTTATTACCCATGCCCATATCGACCATTCCGGTCTTTTGCCGCTTATTTACGCCCATGGTTTCAGAGGGCAGGTGTTTGCCACAAAAGCAACCTGTGAACTGTGCAGTATTATGTTAAGGGACAGCGCCCATATTCAGATGTTTGAGGCAGAGTGGAAGAATCGGAAAGGGCGTCGCGCAGGAGGACCGAAAGTGCAGCCTCTTTATGAGATGAAAGACGCGGAAGGGGTTTTGCGGCATTTCGTTCCCTGTGAGTACGAAAAAAAGGTTTCCATCGATGAAAATCTTACGGTGCGTTTTATAGACGCAGGCCATCTGTTGGGCTCTTCCAGTATTGAAATGTGGGTGCGGGAAGATGAGGAAGAAGTAAAAATTGCATTTTCCGGAGATATCGGGCATTCTGGCAAGCCGCTGATCAAAGATCCGAAGTTTATTACGGAAGCGGATTATGTGGTGATGGAATCTACTTATGGTGACAGGAATCATGCTGCGTCGCCGGATTATGCCAGAGAGCTTGCGGCAGTCATAGACCGCACTTTTGCAAGAGGCGGTAATGTAGTGATTCCTGCATTTTCCGTGGGCAGAACCCAGGAAATGCTGTATTTTTTGAGGAAGATCAAGACGGAACGTCTTTTGAGCCGTTTTCTGGATTTTGAAGTTTACATTGACAGTCCGTTGTCTGTGGATGCCACGGGAATTTTTCACAAAAATGTGGCAGACTGTTTTGACGAAGAGGCGTTGGCTCTGGTGAAGCAGGGCATCAATCCCATTTCTTTTCCGGGACTTCGGCTGGCGATCACAAGTGATGAGTCACGGGAGATTAACTTTATCGAGAAACCGATTGTCATTATTTCCGCTTCCGGTATGTGTGAGGCGGGGCGGATTCGGCATCATTTAAAACACAATCTCTGGAGAAAAGAATCGACCATATTGTTTGTGGGATTCCAGGTGCCGGGAACACTGGGGAATATGCTCCTTAACGGAACAAAGGAAGTAAAGCTTTTCGGTGAGACGATTCATGTACAGGCGGAGATTTTAAATCTTCCCGGCATCAGCGGCCATGCAGATAAGGATCATTTGACGGAATGGGCATCGAAGGTGAAACATCCGAAGAAGATCTTTGTTGTACATGGTGAGGATCAAGTCTGTGATTTCTTTGCCGCACATCTGGAAAAAGAGCTTTCCGTCTCTGCGGCTGCACCTTACAGTGGAGACTGCTATGACCTTGTAACCGGAGAGTTGGTCGCACAGGGCAGCAGGGAACGGGCAGCGAAGAAGAAAGAAAAATCAAAAGCAGCCTCCAATATTTTTGCAAGACTTCTGGCAGCAGGACAGCGGCTTCTGGCTCTTATCAATCGCTGCGAAGGTATGCCGAATAAGGAGCTGGGCAAATTTGCAGACCAGATCAATTCCCTGTGTGATAAATGGGAGCGGTAGAATATACCTGTGCTAAGACAGGTAATGACGCATATTTTTTAAGGCGGATTTTTCCAGACGGCTGACCTGTGCCTGGGAGATATGGATTTCTTCTGCCACCTCCATTTGCGTTTTTCCTTCAAAAAAGCGGAGCTTGATGATGTAGTTTTCCCGTTTGTTCAGATGTTTCATGGCGTCATTGACAGAGAGATTTTCAATCCAGTTTTCTTCTTTGTTCTTTTTGTCTCTGACTTGGTCCATGACATAGAGGGTATCGCCTCCGTCGGTGTAGACAGGATCGTAGAGGGAGAGAGGGCTTTGAATGGCATCTAAAGCGAAGACTAATTCTTCTTTTGGAATGCCGGTGGAGTTGGAGATGTCCTGAATGGTAGGCTCTTTAAAAGAAGTTTTAGCCAGTTCTTCTTTTGCATGGATTGCTTTGTAAGCGGTATCCCGAAGGGAGCGGCTGACGCGGATGGAAGAGGCGTTGTCACTTAGATAGCGGCGGATTTCACCAATGATCATAGGTACGGCATAAGTAGAAAATTTTACGCCAATGGTATCGTCAAAATTATCAATAGATTTAATCAGGCCGATGCAGCCGATTTGAAACAGATCGTCCACGTTTTCATTATTGCCGGAGAAACGCTTGATGACACTTAAGACCAGCCTTAAATTGCCTTTGATATACGTTTCTCTGGCGGCAGCATCACCTGCCTTGATTTTTTTAAAAAGTTCTTCTTTTTCCTCTTCTTTGAGGACAGGGAGTTTGGATGTATTAACACCGCATATTTCGACTTTGTAGACAGCCATGAGAGGACCTCCAGTTTCTTAAAGTAGTATATAAAAATCATTCTCACTTTTAGCTGTTTTTATTCATGAAAAGAGACTGGAAGAGCATCTTTTGGAGGCGGAAAGATACAGGATATTTTTGGAAAATATAAGAAAATAAATGATCAAATGAGGAGAGATAGTATGCAGGATATGATTGACAAAAGAAATTTTAAAGAAAAATGCGCAAGAAGTATTGTGAAAGGGTACAATGTACATTATATGACGCAGGAGGAGGCAGCGGCTTTGCAGGCGGCAAAGGATGCGCAGAAGGTGTCCCAGGAAGTGGATACAGGGAAGAAAATGGCGTTTGAAGCAGATGAGAGATATGCTGCCCAGCCTTCTTTTACCTATGGGACGAAGGAAGTGGAAGATCCTGTGACGAAGGAGCAGATTGAGCAGATATTGGGAGAGAGGAAGGATAATCCTTTTGAGGAGCTGCAGGGGAAAGTGTAGTGAGAGGATATGGCTGTATGCTTTTCAATTTGAAACTCAGTGATTTCACATTTCAATTTTTGTTAAAAAAAGACTAGCCGTAATGGCTAGTCTCTGTTTTTGTGGTTACCAATTGCCTAATAGTGACGCCAATACATGACGCTTACCTAGATAATGGCACTGACATAGGACTTATTGTTGGTAGCCTTATCCTAGCAGATGCCCTTGATCTTGTCAATATTCATGGTGAGATTACTTTGGAAGAAGATTTCATTATTTGGAGTTAATAAAATGGGCACTGTTTTTTCATAAAAGCATAGAATAGGATAGAGATTGTGCTTTGTGAGGAAACGGGATGTCGGTTATAACGATGCATAAGTATCATGGACTGGGAAATGATTATCTGGTACTGGATCTGGGTGTAAATCAGGTCAGAATGCAGGAGAGGAAGATTCAGATGCTCTGCCGGAGAAATTTTGGAGTAGGGGCGGACGGGATTTTGTATGGACCTTTGCCGGGGAAGGAGAAACCGGAGGTTTGGATCTATAATTCCGATGGCAGCGAGGCAGCAGAGAGTGGAAACGGCGTGCGGATTTTTGCGAAATATCTGAAGGATTTTGGGTATGTGAAGGAGCGAAAGTTTGTATTGGCAACAAAATCCGGGGATGTGGAGGTGGAATTTCTGGATGACCATGGAAATTGTATGCGGGTAAATATGGGGCAGGCGGATTTTTTGAATGCTTCTTTGTCGGCATGCAGTTTTTCGCATGAGATTTTGAATGAACCTCTGATGTTTCATGGGCGTTTGTATAACAGTACCTGTCTTTCGGTGGGAACGCCTAATTGTGTGATCATGACAGAGGATGTTTCCCGTCAAAATGCAAAGGAGTTGGGTCCTTATGTGGAAAATGCGGAGTATTTTTCGGGACGGATGAATTTGCAGTTGTGTAAAGTGGTAAGCAGGGAGAAGTTAAAGATAGAAATTTATGAACGGGGTTCCGGTTATACATAATATTCAGGTAAAGGGGCATGTGCAGCTGCAGCTGCTGCATATCGTATGGCAATCACCGAACCACCGGTGACGGTGGAAATGCCGGGCGGAGAGCTTTTGTT
>CAYQRG010000159.1:0-4666 GCA_964419645.1 uncultured Eubacterium sp. | reverse complement strand
GATTTGGAAAAAGGATATTCCCTGTACCGGCTTCAAGTCCTCAGTTTCCTGCAATTCCAACGAAATGACGTAAGTAGTATCGGTCAATTCGGGGTCCTTGTCACGGTAGAAAGTGATTTCAATCGATCCTTCCAATTGGTTGGCGGGCAGTATCAACCGGCTTTCATTGATAGAATAATGCAGGTCTTTTGTCATCGTTGTCGCAGAATCCACCACATTCACCCCAAAGACACGGTCTCTGCCGACAGGCATACCCATCAATTTAACCGGAATTTTCAAGGTCACTTCCGTCAATAAATTGAAGCCGTATTCGTAATGGATGGAATCGGTTTCTGCCTGATCACCTTCATAAGCAATGTAAACGGCATCTTTCTGGTCTGTGTCGTAAACGGGATAATCCTCGTTGTTGCAACCTGTCATCAGCAAAAGCAGCGACAAACAGATTAACGTCCATATATTCGTGTATTTGTTCATATTCTTTTGTTTTTATTCGTTTCTGTAATCGTATTCTTCCACCGGTATCGGCAAATTGTACAATTTCGGACTTGCCGGCAAAGTTGTCATTTCTGCATTGGAAAGAATGTCCCGATTTTGGCGTTTCATATTGTACCATTCATAACCCTCCCCGAAAAACTCTTTGCGATATTCGTTGTTGATGTTTTCAAGGGTCAACGGAAGATTGCGATTCTCAAAAGTATTTAATCCGCGGGAAGCAATTTCCAGGTCAAAATACCTGCGGGCTTCCGTGGGATTTTCCTCCAACAACGCTTCCGCTGCAATCAGGTACATTTCCGCCGTGCGCAACAATGAAAATCCCCGGATGGCATTGGCGCGTTCACCAATATTTTCGATTTTCATATAGTCTATCAGTTTCATATGACGGATACTCCCACTCCCCGATATTGTGCGAAAATGACTCATACGAAAATCAGTAGCGGAGTTGTCATTGTCTTTCGCATAAACATTCTGGTAGGCATCCGGATATGATGTTCCGCTTGCCGGATCATACGGACTCAATGAATAATAGGATGTGTTATTATACAGATAGCCTTGTATATTCTCCAACCAAGACGAGGAATATACCCCCCAAATCGTCTCCTTTTCTGAAAGAATACCGGTTAAAAAATTCTGTACTTCGGTACGGTCCACCAACGGGAATTTCTCCGAATCGATGACCTTCTGGGCATAAACGCCTGCCTGTTTCAAATCGCCCTTCATCCAATACACACGGGCAAGCGTGGCTTGGGCTGCATAGAGATTGAAATGAGTTTCGCGGGTTCTTAGAAACGCATCCCGGCTTTGGTCTATCCGGGGATACACTAAAAGTTCCTCGTCTGCTTGCAATAACCGTTCCGCCTCCAGCAAATCCCTCTCGATGTATTCATATACTTTGCCTACGGTGGAGAAAGGAGTGACCTTGTAGCTGTAAGATTCCACATACGGGATTCCGGAGGCATTCATATCGTTTACCGCCGTAAACAACCGCAACAGGTCGAAATGCAGGAACGCCCGCACGCCCAACATTTCCCCCTTGTACAGTTCATAGTACCTCATAGATTCGGGATTCCATTCTTCCAATTGAGCAAGGATATTGTTGGCATAACCGATAGAAGTGTATGCCTGCGTCCAGATGGCACTGAGCAACGGCGTCAGCACCCGGGCGTTGTCGTATTCGTAACGGGCAATCGGCTCAACATTGTCGTTCAGATAGGAACCGTAATTCTGTGCCAAAATCTCAGGGAAGAACCAAGTCAGATTCTTTCCGTATAGCGAGGTGCCCTGCAAAGAACCGTACACGCCGTAAATGGCATCTTCGAAGCCGGAAGCGGATTTGAACAGTTCGCCTTCCACCAATTCCTGTTTCGGACGAACATCCAGAAAATCCGAGCAAGAGCAAAATGCCGCCAAGGCAATCGTGCTTCCGATAAGTATGTGTTTCAATTTCATATCACGTCAATTTAAAAAGTTGCACTAATGGTAAAGTTGAATCCCCGGCTGTACGGATAAGAAGTACCCCGTTCATATTTCACCGTGGAAAGACGGAAAAGGTCCGACATACCGAATCCCAGGCGGAGTTTATTGAAACCGGCTTTATGGATGAGTTGCTGGTCAAACTCGTAAGCCATACTGACGGAAGAAAACCACAATTCATTCTCCCTTTCCACAAAACGGTCGGTATGCGCATAACTCTGTCCACCATCGATAGAAAGCCCCAGATAAGGCTTCACCTGTCCCGGTGCCGACCAGCGTTCCTCGAAGGCACGGAGATCGGCGTTCCGGCGCGGATTGATGTTTTCCACTCTTCCGGCACGCGTGGAGTTGTAAAGGTCTGCACCAAAAGTATATTGAAAATTAAGGCTCATAGAAAAGTGCTTGTATCCGAAAGAGGTGCTTGCGGCACCCTGCAGTTTCGGTGTCATATCGCCCACCATCACCTTATCCTGCGGATTGTAGACAAAAGTATAGTTCCCCTCTTTCGTTATGAAAATCTCTTTTCCCGAAGCCGGGTCGATACCTGCCGAACGAACTGCGAAAATAGCATTGGGCGATCCGCCTTCCTCAAAAAGGATGCGAGGAGATGCGGCGTCGTTGGCTGTCGCATTCTCATCATTCTGACGACGGAGCGCATCGCTGATGTCCAGAATCGTGGTCTTGTTGTGAAGCCCGTTCCAGCTCAATGTCCAGAAGAAACCTTTCTTGTCAATCAGTTTTCCCCATACGGAAAATTCATATCCCACATTCTTCTGGCGACCGAAATTGTCCTTCACCTTGGTCGTTCCGGCAGAAGGCGGCATACTCACATCAATCAGCATATCGTCCGTGTATTCAAAGAAATAATCGAAATTCACATTCAAGCGTTCCCGCAAAAAGGAAGAGGTCAGCCCGATATTCGTCTTGCGAGTGGTCTGCCAGGTCAGATTCGGATTACCCATCGTAATCGGAATGGCACCGATACCGTTATAATGAGCATAGTTGATGTCATACGTGTAGGTGGTTATCGCCTGATAAGAGGGGAATTTCACGCTACCGGTATGTCCATAGCTTCCTCTGAGGCGGAACATATTCACCCACGACAAGTTCTTGATGAAATTTTCCTGATGAAGATTGTATCCGGCACCTACCGCCCAGAAAGGAGCAAACCGCTTGTCGGCACCGAAAAGGGAAGAACCAGACACTCGATAAGATCCATCGATGAAATAGCGGTTTCTGAATATGAAGTTTGCCGCAAGGAATCCGCCCACGCTGGTTTCCAATGCCTCACTTCCGCTAGGATGACCGCCCGTAGGGTAATTGGCGGCATAGCCCAGTTCGGACAGCCGTTCGGACAGGAAGCCGACACCGATGGTCGTGCGACTCAACGAGGTTGACTTTTTCACTTCTCCTCCAACATTCAAGGTCAATATCGTTCCCTGGTCGTCCAAAGAGCAGATATAGTTGCCGACGATTTTACCGGTGTACGCCTCGTTTGAGTTATTGGTCAAGGTGTACTTTCCGCGCTGGGTGGGGTCCTGCACGCCGTTGAAATCCCAGGAATTGGGAGAGATGAAAGCATCTGCCGTCCCACGTCCGGAAGTAACAGTTCCCTGCGCCGTGACATACAGGTTGGTTTTGATGTTGTAACGCACGTCCAACGAAGCGGTCAAGGTCCGTGACTGGCTCTTGTTGAAACTGCTCAGAGACGCTTCGTACAACGGGTTTTCAAATCCCCAGGAGAGACTTTCATTCAAATCGCCATATTCGTTATAAGGCAAGTCGTAGGGGTTTGCATACAAATATTGGGAAAAACTGCCATATTTGGAGTTCTTGACATTGATTTGAGCGTGACCACCCCGGAAGGTGACCACCAATTTGTCTTTCAGCCGATAGGACAAGTAAACATTGAAATCCAGATTGCGTCGGTTGTCGCTTTTCATCACTCCGTTGGTCGTGGCATAACGCGCAGTGACGTTATATTCCAAGCCGGAAGCGCGTCCCGTCACCGCAAGGGAATGATTCCACGATGCGGAATTGCGGATGGGCTTGTGAATCCAGTCCGTATTAACGCCTTGTTGGATCAGTTTGTACTTACGATAATATTCCTCGTCCTGCGCTCCGGTCGGAGATTCATACAAGCCGGCACGTCTTTCCAATTCAAGTTTTTGAGCGGCATCGCAAAGGTCGTAGCTGGAAAGGTCTGCAAAATCAAATGTCGGCATAAAATCGTAGCGGATGCGCAAAGGAGATTCCGCCACTCTTTTCCGCTCGATGATGATGACGCCGTTGGCGGCATTTTCTCCGTAGAGCGCCGTAGCGGAGGCGTCTTTCAGGATATTGATGGTCTCAATGTCATACACATTGATATCGTACAAATTCGCCAGTGTCGATTCCACTCCGTCAATGACAATCAAAGGCGTATTTAATCCCACTTCGTTGGACGTTGCCAACGAGGTGGCTCCACGAATTATCAATTCCGGAACATAGTTGGGATTGGAACCCATTTCGTTGTTTTTCATAATCTGCATACTCGGCTCCAAAATAGAGAGCGCCTGCAAGACATTGGTGGGAGAAGTTGCCAATAGTTCCTCCGATTTTATGGTCTTGGCAGCACCTGTAAAACTGTTCTTTTGGCGAGTAAAATAACCATTCACCACCACCTCGTCCATCTCAGTGGCTTGCTCTTCCATAC
>CAYQRG010000158.1:0-4728 GCA_964419645.1 uncultured Eubacterium sp. | reverse complement strand
TGAAAAAACCGGTGATACAATCGTAAACCAGGTAGCATATGCACAAATTTACCAAGAGATTCCCGAAGGAGAAGAACCGATTATTACTGCACTTTCCTCTTCCGAAACAGACGAGACGCAAGATCACTATTTTTCATATACTGCGTATAGCGGCAAAGAATGGAAAAATGAACATGTAGATGCTTATGACTATGATGAATCTTATATTGACCTTGGTTCATCAGACACCAAAGCTGAAGAATGTTACTACGAAATTCATTTTACCGGACACAAAATTGCTGTATTCGCCAATAAAGCTCCCGGACACAGCAAAGTAAAATTCACGGTAGACGGAATCCATTCACAAACGGTAGATTTATATAATTCTACCAGAATTAATACTCCGCAGGAAGTTTATTCTGTTTCAGGACTTACAGAAGGAAAGCATGTGTTAAAAGCAGTTACGCTGAATGAAAAAACCGGTGATACAATCGTAAACCAGGTAGCATATGCACAAATTTACCAAAAGCGTCCCGAAGGTGATCCTGACTTGGGAGGTTCGATTGAAGATACCAACTGGCAGTACACCAACAACCGCTACAGAGAAATTTCGGCAAAGAATACTTCTTCCGCCGAGCTGCATGCATGGAAAAATGACAAAGCGACCAGCGAACTGGTACTTTACTCCAAAAACTGCAGCCTGAAAAATGTAAGTGTAACAGCATCTGCTTTACAAAACGGAACAGATACAATTGCGGCTGAAAATATAAAAACTACATTTATCAGAACAACAAAAGCTTATAACGGCGTACGGGCATATGGAAAAGACACTTCTGACGTATTTCCTGCTACAAGTACAAACCGGAGCGATTCGTCCGACATTCTTTGGCAGGAAGGCGGTTCGGTAGATATGAATTATAACACCCTCCAACCGGTCTGGGTGGAATTCAATATTCCAAAAGACGCCAAAGCCGGCGTTTACACTACAACGCTGACGGCAACGGCAGACGGAATTGCCAAACCGCTCACCTTTACTTACACTGTAAATGTACAGAATATGGTGCTTCCCGATGCAGAGACATTTAAAGATACCTTTGACATAGAATTGTGGCAGTATCCATATGTCAGCGCAGAATATTACGGAGTGGAACCGTTTTCCAATGAACATCTTAAAATTCTGGAATCTTCTATGCAGATTTATAAGGAGATCGGCGGACATGCCATTACTGCATCTCTCGTAGAAGATGCATGGAGCGGAACCCAAGGCTGGGATACAAACGATATTCCATATCCCTCTATGGTAAAGTGGACCAAAAACAGCAACGGCGACTTCACCTATGACTATAGCGATTTTGATAAATGGGTTACATTTTGTAAGGGTCTTGGTATTGGAGACAAAATCATACTTTACGGCGTCGCGCCCTGGCATTTTTCCTTTAATTATTGGGAAAACGGAGAATTAAAATATGAAAAGTTTACGGTAGGAAGCGAACGATATACACAGGTATGGACTGATTTTCTGGAAAAATTGATCTCACACCTGGAAGAAAAAGGCTGGTTTGATGATGCCTACATTGGAATTGATGAAAAAGGTTTCAGTCCGGCCGCTTTTGATCTGGTTGATTCTGTCCATAACAATGAAGGCAAAAGCTTAAAGATAGCAGGCGCTATGGATTCTTTCATGGAAAATGATAAGAAAGATCTTGCCATGCGCGTATATGATCTGAACGTAGGTGGTACAGCTGCATGGGGAAATCCGACGGATTTTGCAAAGCTTTTAAATGACAGATCTGAGGCAGGTCTCCGTACAACGCTATACTCCTGCACAGGTCACCGTCCGGGCAACTTTTCTTTAAGTATGCCTGCTGAAAGTTATTGGACAATTATCAATGCCGGCAAAATGGGAGGCGCAGGATTTTTACGCTGGGCATATGACGCCTGGTGGCAGGGCGGCTCCACGGTAGGAGATCCACTGAATGATACCACACACAGCATGTTTGAACCTGGAGACACCTTCTTGATCTTCCCGGATGAAAAAAACGCCAAAGAGCCAAAAAGCAGATATTCCGTACGTTTGGCTCGCATGGCAGAAGGAGTACGCGATGTCAACAAACTGAGACTGATTGAGAAAGAAAATCCTGAATTTGCAGAAAAAATCCAGGAACTCTATGATGGCATTGATACGATATCTGTCTGGAACACAGATACCTACTTAACCGATGCCGCACAGAAAAAGCTTGCAAAAGAAATGACAGACTTTAAAGCAGGCATTGCAGAGATTACTGATGAATATGTGGAAAGTCTGCCGACAGAACCGGAGCCAATAACACCACCTTCTCAAGAACCGGAGCCAGTAACCTCGCCTTCTCCAAAGCCGGTGGCAGACGGATTAGAAATTACAGAAGGAAATGTTTATGAATACGGGGACTATTTTTACAAAGTGACCAGTCTTTCCAAAAAGACTGTAACTGTTATCAAATCCAAAAATGCCGCCGTCAAAAAAATCATCGTTCCGAATACGATAAACTTAAAGAACATCACTTATAAAGTAACGGCCATTGGCGATGCGGCATTTCAGAATTACAAACAAGCCACCAGTGCGAAAATCGGCAAAAACGTAGTCTCCATTGGCAGAAATGCATTTGCAGGCTGTAAGAAATTAAAGAAAATTAAAATAAAAAGCAAAGTGCTGAAATCTGTCGGGAAAACTGCTTTCAAGGGAATCCACAAAAAGGCACAGATTAAAGTGCCGAAGAAGAAATTAAAGAAATATAAAAAAATCCTGAAGAAAAAAGGGCAAGGTAAAAAGGTAAAAATTAAATAATAAAATAAAATGGGGCTGTCGCTGACAGCCCCTAATTTTTCTACTTTTTGACCTTCACTACTTTTGAAGTAGTCCACTTCCCATAAACTCTTGCTCCCGTGGAGTCAACCTGATATGCCCGTATACGGATATAATAGGTTTTTCCCTTTTTCAATTTTATGGTAACCTTGTTCTTCTTTGACTCCGCTATTTTTGTGGCAGATTTTTTATATTTCTTATTTGTGGAATATGCAATCTCATATCCATCTGCCATTTTCACTTTCTTATATTTTACCTCTACCTTACGGGTTTTCGATTTTTTAGAGGAAGCTTTATATTTTATGGTTGTCTTTTGGGACTTGGACTTCTTAGCAGAAGAAACTTTTGCCGTTCCCAAAGAAATCTTCGTCCATTTCGCATACAATATATAATTCTGCGCTGCGTTTGCCTCAATCCTTCCAATTTTATTCTTGAAATTCTTATCTGTATACCATCCTTCAAAAATATATTTTGCTCTGGCTGGATTTTGCAACGTTATTGTTTCCTTGTAATAATCAGATGGATTCGCGTCATTATTTTTTCCGCCATTTAATTCATAGGTAATTGTATAAGGCACAACTACCTGGCAAACCGCAGTCTTGCCACCTACCTCTGCTGTAATATTTGCCGTTCCATTTCCAACCGCATTTACCACGCCACTTGAGGACACGGTTGCAACAGAAGGATTCGAGGATGTCCATGTAACTGTAGCATTTACATCTGACGGGGTAATTGTAGCTGTCAATGTTTGGCTGGTTTTAATCCGAATGCGAAGTTCTTTTTTATTCAGCTCTATCTTTCCTACGCCCTTTTGAATCGTAAAATATTTGGTAATCTCTCCAAAATAATTATTGATTCCGGTAATTTTTGCCACTGCCTGGGAGCCAATCTCCGTATTATTAAGATATTCCACCGTATAGTCTGTATTTTCCGTAAGCTGTATGCCGCTTTTTGCCAGCCTTACATTCACCTTAGGACACACTGCGCTTCCAGTATAAGCAACTGCCGCTATATCATCCACGACTGCAACACGTTCTAAAGGTACCTTCGCCGTTGACAATACAATGCTCTTTGTCTGCCCGGATGCGTCGTCAGCCACAGTGATATTGTACGATTTCCCATTGGTCGCTTTTTTCGGCGTTATACTCATGGTATTTGCAGTCTGTGTCATCTCATAATAATCCGTCATTTCTTCTGCTGCCTGCCAGCTTAATTCCGCTGTTCTTTCCTCGTCCTCTTCGCCGTCTACAAGGAGTTTCGCCGTAACCGTAAATGTTTTATCCCCATATGTAAATTCCTTGTCTGCATAAGCATAATCAAAGGCAATATCCACTTTCCGGACAATTGCGCCGGCTGCCTCTGCCACAACGTCCGTAAGATTGCTGCTGCAGATAATGGTCAGGTCATCCGAACAATTTGAAAATGCGGTAGCATCTATATCTTCCACACTGTCCGGTAAGACTATTGTTTCCAATGAAGAACATCCCTCGAATGCATTTTCCCCAATCGAAGTCACGCCTTCTGCCAATACTACATCGACTAAATTTTCACATCCGCTAAATGTCCCGTTTTCAATCTTTGTTACAGAACCCGGAATTTCAATGCTTTCCAAATTCGTACACCCGCTGAATGCTCCTGCACCGATTTCCGTAATCGTATCCGGCAGGGAAATTTTGCGAATATCTGTATCACCGCTAAAAGCATTTTCTGCAATTGCCGTGACCTCGCAACCGTTAAATTCAATGCCCAATCTATCCAGTTCAGTTCCGGTAAGATCGTTAATCGTTTCAGGAATTATAAAGACATCCTCATTATCGGCTTCATACACTACTGCTTTCATCCTATCGACTATTGCATTTCCAACTCCAACTGTATAATTGGCTGCCGCTACCTTTACAGGCGCAGCC
>CAYQRG010000157.1:0-4738 GCA_964419645.1 uncultured Eubacterium sp. | reverse complement strand
GGCTGAATTTATTGGTGGAATTAAATCCCTGGGCTTTTGTAACAATACACTCTTTATCCGCCTCCAGGGCACGGAATGTGGATTCTCCGATAAATTTCATCAGAGCCTGATCTGTTGCATTTCCACCGATTACTTTGTGTTCTCCGTCAAACATAGACTGGGTATTTTTTCCGATGGCAAGATCGATCAGCCCTTTGACTTTACTGTGTTTACCCAATTCATCAATTGCAATAGAATTGCCGTCTGCCGTGAAGAAATCCACAACTTCCAGCTTTCCTTTTGTAATGGTTCCTGTTTTGTCACTGAATAAAATATTCAGAGAACCTGCGGTTTCGATACCTTCCGCTTTCCGGACAAGTACATTATGGTCTAACATTTTGCTGGTGTTCTGCATAAGCACCAGAGAGATCATAAGAGGCAGCCCTTCCGGAACGGCACATACGATAATTACAACTGCCAAAGACACCGCATTGACAATGTCTTTGATGATCTGCTCTATTCCAATGGAAAAATATGCCGATACGCCTCCTGCCGATACGATAAAGTAAGCAAAATACAAAACGGCAATGACAATTGCGCCGATGTAGCCAAATGTGGAAATCTGTTTTGCCAATTTTGCCAGTTTTACTTTCAATGGAGAATCCGGCTCGTCTTCCTGCATTTCCTCTGCCATTTTACCCATCATCGTCTTTAAGCCGACTTTCTGTACATCCAGAATACCTTCGCCGTCAAAAACAACCGCGCCCCGGAACAAAGAGTGTTTGTCCACGAACGTGTCCCCGGTAATCTCCTCCGGCAGTTGGATTCCTTCCGAAGCCTCGGTCTTCTTGCATTCTTCCGCTTCTCCGTTTAAGGCAGAGTTGTCCACTGCAAGAGCTCCCGATACCAAAATACCGTCTGCCGGAATTTTATCTCCCGACTGCAGCAGAACTTTATCCCCGACAACAACGTCATCCACATCAATCACTGTTACAATGCCGTTTCTGTGCACTTTACACTGATCTTTTTTGGTACTGTCTTTTAACTCTCTGTATTTGGTGTCGCTGGCAACGCCTGTTTTGGCTGATACAAATGCTACAATCAGCACGGCAACAATCGTTCCAAGGGGTTCATAAATCTCTGCATAGCCAAAGAAAAACATCACGATCATCAGCGCTGCGATTGCAAGCAAAACTTTGATCATAGGATCGGAAAATGTCTCTTTGAACTCTTCCCAAAACGTTGTCGGTTCGGAATCCGGTATCTCATTGGTACCGTATTCCCTTTTGGAAGCCTCGACTTCCGCATCTGTAAGTCCCTGAAATTTCATATTTAAATTATTCCTCCTGGTTTATACATATCTTTGTGCAAGCTGTCCGATTCCCGGATCATTGGTTCCCTGTCCCATGGCATTAAACTTCCACTCTCCGTTATGTCTGTATACTTCCCCAAAAATCATCGCTGTCATACCGGAATAATTTTCCGTCAGATTGTATTTGCACATTTCTCTGTTTGTCTTGCCGTCTACCAAACGGATAAATGCATTTTGAATCATACCAAAATGCTGATTTCTCTGAAGTGCCTGATAAATATTTACTACAATCACAATCCTGTCATATTCTGCCGGAAGACGGGAAAGGTCTACCAGGATCTGTTCGTCGTCTCCTTCTCCGGCTCCTGTAAGATTA
The DNA here is from genome assembly GCA_964419645.1 of uncultured Eubacterium sp. Taxonomy (GTDB): domain Bacteria; phylum Bacillota; class Clostridia; order Lachnospirales; family Lachnospiraceae; genus Roseburia_B. The sequence goes on along the minus strand of CAYQRG010000157.1, from coordinate 3,071 downwards.
TCCCCCATATGAGAGACAGCTCCCGTTCTGTGCTGCAGGTTGCCAAAATAAACAATATCTGATTTATCATAAAGCTTTCCGCCTTTTAACAGCAGTGCAGATGCATCGCAGTCAATAGCCTGGGGTTTCGGTGCAAAAAAGCCTCCTCTGGATTGTTTTGCCTCATCCCAGCCAAGTCCGATCAACACACTGGAAAGTCCTGCATTTTCCTTTGTCAGACTGACTTTCTGCCCTTTTTGTAAACTGATTGACATTCTATTTCCTCCTATTCTACTTCTATGCCGTAATTTGCACAGAGTGCTGCAAGGCCGCCCTGATAACCGCTACCGATGGCGTTAAACTTCCATTCGTTTCCATTCTTGTACAATTCTCCAAATACGGCTGCTGTTTCAATAGAGAAATCTTCTCCCAGATCATAGCGCAGCAGCTCTTCTCCTGTCTGCTCGTTATAAATCCGGATAAAAGCATTGTTCACCTGTCCGAAATTTTGCCGTCTCTGTTCTGCCTCATAAATCGTAACCGTAAATGCAATTTTGGTAATATTCCCCGGAACCAGTGAGAGGTCAATTCTGATCTGTTCATCATCTCCTTCTCCGGCTCCTGTCCGATTATCTCCCAAATGCTGCACGCTGCCAGAAGGATGCGTCAAATTACCAAAAAATACAAAATCTTCCTGTCTGGATACTCTTCCTGTATCTGCCAGCAAAAATGCTGCTGTATCCAGATCAAAGTCACCGCCGGTATCAAATGCATTCACATCCCAGCCTAAGCCTACAACCACTTTGGACAATCCAGGATTGTCCTTTGTAATGCTCACTTTCTGTCCTTTTGTCAAACTAATCGGCATAATCTATCCCTCCTATGCTACTTCAATACCGTAATGCGCACACAATGCTGCCAAGCCGCCCTGGAAACCGCTGCCGATAGCATTGAATTTCCATTCTCCGTTGTGACGGTATAATTCACCTACTACAACGGCTGTTTCAATAGAAAAATCTTCTCCCAGATCGTATTTAATCAGTTCTGTTCCGGTAGCCTCGTCTACAATCCGGATAAAAGAATTCGACACCTGTCCGAAATTCTGCCTGCGCACCTCCGCATCGTAAATCGTAACGGTAAATGCGATTTTGGAAATATTTGCAGGAATTTTGGTCAAATCAATCTGAATCTGCTCATCATCGCCCTCACCTTCACCTGTCAGGTTATCTCCCATGTGTTTTACGGCTTCACTGGGATGCTCTAAGTTCCCATAAAAAACAAATTCTTTTTCGGTTGGGCACTTCCCGTTTTCTCCCAGCATAAATGCTGCTGCATCCAGGTCAAAATCTGCTCCGGAATCAAATGCATTCACATCCCAGCCCAGACCTACCATGATATTTTTCAGTCCCGGATTTCCTTTTGTTAAATCTACTTTTTGTCCTTTTGATAAATTAATTGGCATAACAATTCCTCCTCCATTTTAGGCTTATTAATTTTGTTTGTTAGGATTATGATACATCTTGTAGAACTCTGCTTTGATATTTTCCAGACGCTCCTGATCCATAACTCTTTGCTTTTTCGCATTTTCCTGAATCTGCTTTGTCTCATCAATACCATTTACAATTGTTCTCCAAGTTGTTTCCAGTGTTTCAATTTTGATAGAGCTTCCGGATGCCATTCTGGTAATCATCTTAGACTGCTCTACTGTATTCTTGGCATTTTTTATCAGCATCTCATTTGTCTTTTCATCCAATGCTGACATTGCTTCTGCCTGGATTTTCTGACGTTTTAACATCATCGCCTGAGCAAGAGCCTGTTTAAATACCGGAAGCGTAATAATAAATGCCGAATTGATTTTTCTTACAAGATTCATATTGGAAAATTCCATTGTCTTAATCATCGGCACCGACTGAAGGGCAACATTTTCTGCCGTTCTAAGATCCTGTGTTCTCTGCTCTAGCATCATCAAAGACTGCTGCAGCCCCTGTATTTCAAACTGAATAGACATATCACCGGAGGTTTCCATGTCATTTTCCCTCTGGGCAATATATGCTTCCAACTCTCTGCAGCCCTGCTCTCCTGCCAGTATGTACTTCACAAGATCATGATAGTAGCTGACATTTGCCTGAAACATCTGCTCTAATTTGCGGTTGGTCTGTTTGATCTCTGACTCATATTGTTTGAGCTGAACGTAGATTTTATCCACCTCATCACCCATTGTATGATATTTTGCCAGAATTTTATCCAACTGCTTTCTCAAATTTCCAAACAATTTTCCAAACAGTCCCGGATTGTCTTTGATTTCTTCAATATCAAATTTTTCCATGATTTTGGCCAGTGTATTTAACATTTCACTGGTTTCGTCAATCTGAGACATATTCATGCTGTTTAAAACAACATCTGAAGCCCTTGATATTTCTTCTGCCGCTTCCGCTCCAAAGGATACAATCGTCTCCGGATTGTCAATTTCAATTGTGCTTACAAGGGCATCTACTTCTGCAGAATTTACAAGTTCTTCCTTCATCTTCTGCCTGTCCGCAGCGATGTCATAACTATCCACAACTTCTAGTTCGTTTTTGGCTGCCGGTGCAGTGGAATACTGCTGCGTGGCAGCTCTGCTAAAATCAAGTCCCATATTAATTACCTCTCTTAAATATTTTTTCACGCCAGGAAGGACGTGTAACGGAAGAAATCTGCGTAAAATCGGGAATCTGCAGATCATAGATATATTCCCCGATCTGATGCTCTTCCATAATTTTTTTGTTATAATATTTCTCGGCGCCCTGGTAGCCCGTAGGTACAAAAAACAACACGTCAAATCCCACCAGGTTTAAGTAAGCCGCCAAAATCGAATCCTCCAGGGAAATCAAATCCTCTGTTGTATGAATATAAATAATTTTGGGATTTTTCTTCGTAAAATCAAACTTCTGAATCATCCGCGTCATATCTTTTTTTAAATTGAGGGCGGTGGAAATAATGGTATATTCCATCCCATTTTCAAAAGTGCCCCGGATAATCTTCTGATCAATTAAAAGCTGCAGTTTATCCAGCAGATGTTCCTGTATTTCTTCACTTAAAAAGCCATAGGCATA
>CAYQRG010000156.1:0-4749 GCA_964419645.1 uncultured Eubacterium sp. | reverse complement strand
TCTGTCACACTTTCCGGAATGCTTATGCTCGTCAAGCTGCTACAGTCAGAAAATGCGCTCGATCCTATCTCTGTCACACTTTCCGGAATGCTTATGCTCGTCAAGCTGCTACAGTCAGAAAATGTATTATTTCCTATCTTTGTCACACTTTCTGGAATGCTTATGCTCGTCAAGCTGCTACGGTTATGAAATGTATAATTTCCTATCTCTGTCACTGTCCTCCCATCCAATGTATCAGGGATTATTACATTCTTTTCATTTGAAAGATAGTGTGTAATACTAACTGTTCCGTCATCTTTTATTGTATACCGAAAACCTTCGCTCTCCTGCTCCTCTATCCCAACTGCATCAACTGTACGCTCCTGCGCATATGCAGTATCTGTTCCCTCTGAAGAAAAAACAACGCCTCCGATACACATGCATACTATAAACAGCACTGTCACGATTCTTTTCATATCACATTTGCTCTCCTTTTCTTTTCTCTATAAAGTATCCTAATATAAATTTTATGTTACAGTATCCGTAACTCCTGTGATATTTTACAACCCACGCTTACAAATCGTATTGGCAGCACAGATTTCACATTTCGGATTTTTCTGCGTACAAATCTCTCCATATCCGTCCGCACAATAAGACCAGAGAATATAATCTGTTTCCGCCACAGATTTTCCTGCCAGTTTTGCCAGTTCCACGACAAGGTCAATTGCTTCAATTTCTGAAACCTCTTTCTTCTCTGAAAAGGCAAGATACCTGCTTCCTAAAATCCTGCGAATATGTCTATCCGGTTTGGGAAGATTATATCCGACATTCCGCAGATACTCACATGCAAGGGGAATCCCCAACCGCTTCATTTTATCTTTGCTTTTTGCGTCGGACAGGGCTTTGATCAGTGTATGCATCGTATCGTCTGCCTCTATAAATTTCCGATAATATGCATCAATACTGCCATATTCCTTTTCGATCTCTGCCAATTTCGGAATATTGGAAAGCAGTCCCGTCATCTGCTGCATCGAGAACCGAAGGGAACAGTGAATCTCTTTGAGCCCCTCTCCCAACTGCTCCGGCGTACATTTTAAAAGCTGCTCCGTATCATACTCACAGAAAATTTTATCAACAGCTCCCATACATCTGGTCTCCGAATCCATATCCTGCGCCACTCTGTCCCAGGGAACGCCGCCGCTGATCATGGCATACACCATAGCGCGTATATGATCTTTTAAGGAAAAGGATTCCTGATTGTTACGCTTCCGAATCTGTAATTCGATATATGTATTCTCCCACAGTTTTTCTTCCTGAAGCTTTCCCTCTTTTTTCAACAAATCAGTCCTCAAATGCTGATCCATTTGTTCCAGCATTTTACAAACACACTCTCTATTCATTTCCATTTACAATATCTCCTTCCTCCTGCTTGTTGTTTTGCTACATGATCTTCCATTTTAGTCTATAACTCGAAATGCGTTTTGTCAACTCTTATCGCATTTTGTCTGTGTAATGCTGCTGTTTATCCCTTAGTATAGAATTGACAGGAGGTAGATAGTATGGGTTTTAGTAATCGTCTGCGCGCTTTAATAGAAGAACGAAATATGACACAAAAAGAATTGGCTCTTCAATTAAATATTGCTCCTTCCACATTGGGGAGTTATGTACAAAATAAACGAGAACCGGATTTTGCTACTTTAAAAGCAATTGCAAGATATTTTGAAGTTTCCACAGATTATCTGCTGGATTATACTTTGCATCAGCCTCGCAGCCAATATGAAACAGAGATACTGCGTATTTTCCGCTCTTTATCTGAAGAGCAGCAGATTATCTGCTTAGAACAATGTAAAGTGTTCCTTCTTATAAATGAAAAAAGAAAAAAAGAACCAAGAAGACTGTCCTCGTAAATTTTAATGAATATCGAAAAAAACATTCGCCGTGATGATAATATAGAGAAATAAAAAGCGAGGGGCATATCCAATTCTGATATGCTCCTCGTTTTTTATTTCTCTACTCCTGCATTTTTTGCATAAACAGATACCGACATCAAATAACAAATAAAAAAGAATCCAAAAATCACGCCCACACTGATCAGATAAATCACAATCAAATCCGTATACATCATTTTTTCCAATGCATGAACCGAAAAATATGCCGATATCATCATAACAAGAAACGGCAGGGCATATGCTGCCTTCAATTCATGGGAGAGGGATCTTTTCAGCGTTTTGCCGGAAATCCCAAGTTTTTTCAATATCTGATACCGCTCTTTTTCTTCAAATGCATCATTATAAAGTTTCATAAACAAAATACTTCCACTTGCCAATATAAATACCATGAACATAAAGATGCAGATCGTATACAAAACTTTGATCCATTCGATCTCACTGCTGTTTGGATCAATCGCTACCCTGGCTGTATAGTTTTCATCTGTATTGCTTGTGATCGTATCCAACTCGTCCAAAGAATCCGCAAAATTGTAAATATCTGCAATCCTGTAATTGTAAGTATACAATTCTTCTCCCAGCGGACAGAGCTTTTGATACTCTTCATCGTTTACCATATAAAAACTGATCTGTTCCTGCAGATAGCCCAGATATGGCGTACTGGTATCTTCTATCTGCCGATAAGTTTTCCCGTTGATGCAGACAGTTTCGTTGGAACGGTCTGTCAAAAGTGACAGTAGATGCAATTGGGTTACTTGAATAATTTCATCGTCCGCAGGCTCCTTCAGTTCAAATTCCATTCCACCTTCTTCGGCGAGTTTCTTAATCTGGGAATAAGACAAAATGGAATAGCTGCTATACTGAAATCTGGTATCCATCAGAGAAGGATCTATGTTTAAAATTGCAGCCTGGGTTCCATAGTCAATTCCATTATCTTTTTCAATCAAGGAACGGATCGCCTCATCCATACCTTCCTGATTGCTTAAAATCTGATAGGTATAAGTATTCCTAAAATGCACCATGGATTCATAGCGAACCTTCATGGCAAACCCCGTTGCCAGAGCGGTAACGGAACAAAGCATCAGCACACAGGTCATCGCATAGGTTCTGTAATTTTTCTTCATACGGAAAATCACATTGTTGATCCAGAGATTTCTCTCTTTTTGATAGAGAAATTCTTTCTTTTGAGCCAGACGCTGGAACAGGAGGGGAAGGAATCCTCCAAATAACAGGTAAACGCCTGTCACTACAAGGACAACTGCCGCAAACACATTGCCCATGACCTCCTGTCCGCCTTCTTTTATGGCAAGATAATATCCGGAAAATAAAACACCCAATCCCAAAACCGTTTTTATGCCCAATAGCATCCTGCTTTGTCTGACATATTCGTTCTGCCTGGACGCCGATACCATTTCCAGCACACTGCTTCTTACTATATTAATATATCCTTTTATCACAAAAATCAGATACATCACCATATATATACCGATTGTCACCAAAACCGGCATCGGCGAAATCTGAAAGGAAATATCCACGGTAATATCTGAAATCGCCAGCAGTATCATTTGAAACAGCCATGTCGTCAGCATTCCAAAACCGATTCCCAGAACCATAGAGGAAATGCCGATCATAGTTGTCTCTATCATATACATCCGGCCGATTTTCTGGTTGGTCAGCCCCATAAAAACGTATATCCCGATTTCTTTTTTGCGTTTTGTCAGAAATACATTGGTGGAATACCAGAGGAAGAAAAACATAAAACAGCCCAGTACAAATGAAATAACCTGAATGATAATATCAATGTACCTTTTATTATCCCCTCCCAGCCCTTCAAAAATATCAGAATAAACGATATTTTGAAAATTCAGAAACACTAATATGGTAAAAGCCAGAGATAAAATAATCGCCAGATAATTTTTAAAACTGCTCTTAAAATTCCACAGAGCCAATTTCATCATACTCACGAAAAATCACCTCCCATAGATGCCTGCATATCGGTGATCCTGTCGTAAAATTCTTTGCGGTCTGCGCCTTTGCTCAATCTGCAGGAGATCTGACCGTCATTTAAAATGTACACATCTTTTGCATAAGATGCGCTGAAGGCATCGTGGGTTACCATGAGAATCGTTGCCCTGCCGCTGTCATTGACCATTTTCAGGCATTCCAGCAGATCCTTGCTGGAACGGGAATCCAAAGCCCCTGTAGGTTCGTCGGCAAAAATGATCTCCGGATCGGTAATCAATGCCCGGCATGCGGCTCCCCGTTGTTTCTGCCCTCCGGACAATTGGTAGGGATATTTTTCCAAATGCCCTTTTAACCCAAACATTTCACCCAGCTCTTTTGCTTTGGCAATGCACACTCTTGCAGAAACGCCGTTTAGCGATAAGGGAAGGGCGATATTGTCCTGCAATGTCATGGTGTCTAACAGATTATAATCCTGAAAAATAAATCCGATCTTGTCTCTTCGTATTTTGGACAGTTCTTTGTTGGAAATCCTCGTGATATCCTGCCCGTCTAACAGGATCAATCCCTGGGTGGGTTTGTCAATGGTGGAAAGGAGATTTAGCAAAGTAGTCTTGCCGGAGCCGCTTGGCCCCATGACTGCGATAAAATCATTTTTGCAGATTTCTAAATCAATTCCTTTCAGGACGGTTGTATGGAAGCCTTTTGTTCCATAGTTTTTTACTAAGTTTTTGATTTCCAGTACTTTTTTTGCGTTCATATTCGTATATCCTCCTTATGGGAGTATTATAGAATAAACGTATCGGAAAAATCCTTACATGGGGGTTACAGTTTTGTAAGGTTGGAACCCTCTCTCCTTACT
>CAYQRG010000155.1:0-4942 GCA_964419645.1 uncultured Eubacterium sp. | reverse complement strand
TCATAATACAATATATTAAAAAACGGAGGCGGCTATGAATTATTTAGAAAATCTTCAACCACAAAATGTATTTCGTTATTTTCAGGAAATCAGCCAGATTCCCCACGGTTCCTATCATACGAAGGAAATCAGCGATTATCTGGTGAATTTCGCAAAAGAGCATGGTTTAGAGCATTATCAGGATGCGGATGATAATGTGATCATGATCAAAGAGGCATCTGCCGGTTATGAAAACGCGGAGCCGGTGATTCTCCAGGGACATATGGATATGGTCTGTGAAAAAGAGGCAGACAGAGAAATTGACTTTGAAAAAGAAGGTCTGGATCTCTACGTGGATGGAGACTTCTTAAAAGCAAGAGGAACGACCTTAGGCGGAGATGACGGAGTTGCAGTGGCTTATGCCCTGGCAATTTTAGATGATGATACCCTTTTGCATCCAAGGCTTGAGGTTGTGATCACCAGTGATGAAGAAGTAGGGCTTTTAGGGGCAGAATCGGTAGACCTTTCCATGTTAAAAGGACATATTCTGTTAAATATTGATTCGGATGTAGAAGGACATTTTCTCACCAGTTGTGCCGGAGGGCTTGCTGCATTGGTGAAAATTCCGGTGACCTGGCAGGAAGGAAAAGGCAAAAAAGCATCCATTCGCCTGCATGGTCTTTTCGGAGGACATTCCGGAAGTGAAATTGATAAAGAACATGCCAATGCTATTATTGAAATGGGAAGAATTTTAAAATATATAGAACAGAGAATGCCCATTGGAATTGCATCTTTGGAGGGCGGCTTAAAAGACAACGCCATTCCGAGGGAGGTTGTCAGCAGTATCGTTATTTCTCCGGAGGATATAGAACTGTTTGGCCAAAGCATAGATGAGATCACGGCTATTTTACAAAAGGAATACCAGGTGTCGGAACCGGAATTGACCGTTAGCACAGAAATAGAAGAAGAGGGATCTTATCAGGTACTGACGGCATCTTCCATGCAGAAAGTACTGTTTTATCTGCGGAATGTACCAAACGGCGTGATGCATATGAGCACAAATATCAAAGGACTGGTGGAGACTTCCTTAAATGCAGGAATTCTAAAACTGGAACAGGAGGCATTCTCCGTTTCAACCTCCGTCCGCAGCAGTGTGGGAAGCCGTAAAGTGGAACTGGCAGAAAAACTGACGTATCTGGCAGAATTTTTGGGAGGAGAAATTGTCATTGACGGCGATTATCCTGCATGGGAATATCAGGCAGACTCGAAAGTAAGAGGCCAGGTGGCAGATGTTTACAAGGAAATGTTTGGAAAAGAGCCAATCTTTGAAGCAATTCATGCAGGTTTGGAGTGCGGCATGTTTGCAGATAAAATAGAGAATATGGATGCAGTCTCTTTCGGACCGGATAATTTTGACATCCACACGCCGAAGGAACGCTTAAGCATTTCTTCTACGGAACGGATTTATCGCTTTTTAACAGAATTATTGCGGAGTATGAAATAATTCTGTGAAGATACGCAGGTATATATGTCATGTTTTACTGTTTTTGACGATTGTAATGGCAGATGCATGGTTATTTCATTCCCTTTGGGAAATGACAGGCAGAAAAACAGAAGATGTTTCCGATACGGTACGGGCAGATATGGTATATTTTCCCGTACCGGAATCTTCTTATGACACAAACGGCTATGGCGTCACTTTTTCAGACAGCTGGATGGAAGGTCGGAGTTTCGGAGGAGAACGGCATCACGAAGGCTGTGATATCATGGCAGCCATTGACAAGCGGGGGCATTATCCTGTGATCAGCATTTCCGACGGTTATGTAGAAAAAATCGGCTGGCTGAAACTGGGCGGCTACCGGATCGGAATCAGAAGCCCAAACGGCGTTTATTTTTATTATGCCCATTTAAATGACTATGCGCCGGGACTTGAAGCTGGGGACGAAGTAAGGGCAGGAGAATTGATTGGCTTTATGGGAGATACCGGGTACAGTGAAACAGAAGGGACAACGGGGTATTTTCCGGTACATCTGCACCTTGGAATTTATCTGAATGATGAGAAGGGAGAAGAACATAGTTACAATCCCTATCCCTTTTTGAAAGAACTGGAATCAAAAAAGTTGAAGTTTTGTTTTGAATAGGAGAGAAACAGATGCGTCTGGATAAATTGCTGGCAGATATGCAGATCGGGACCAGAAGCGAAGTAAAACGTTATATTCGGCAGGGAAATGTGACAGTAGACGGCAGCAGTCAGGTGATGCCAAATCAACAGGTTGATCCGTTGGAACAGAAAATCTGCTGTTTTGGAAAACCCATAAAATATCAGGAATATGTCTATTATATGTTCCATAAACCGGGCGGCTGCGTAACGGCCCGTAAAGATTCTAAATATAAAACAGTGATGGACTACATACCAAAAAGCCACAGGGATTTATCCCCGGTGGGCAGGCTGGATCTGGATACGGAAGGATTGCTTTTGATTACAAATGACGGAGCTCTTTCCCATGATTTGTTAAGCCCTGCCAAACATGTAAAAAAAATATATGAGGCCAGAATTGACGGCATTGTAACAGGAGAAGATGCTGCACTGTTTGCAGAGGGTGTGGAAATTGGAGATCCCACCAAAACAAAACCTGCAAAATTGATGATAAAAAAATCTGCTCCTGTTTCTGATGTGGAGATTACCATAACAGAAGGCAGGTATCACCAGATCAAGCGGATGTTTCAGGCAGTGGGAAAAGAAGTCCTTTATTTAAAACGAATTGGAATGGGGAATTTAAGGCTGGATGAAACGCTTTCTCCGGGAGCATACAGGGAGCTGACGGCACAGGAGGTTGCATTATTAAAAGAACAGGGGGAAAACCATGTTTGATGGGATAAAGGCAGTCATATTTGATTTAGACGGTACCCTTGTGGATTCCATGGGTTTATGGAGAGATATCGACATTGAATTTCTGGGTGCAAGAGGGATTGAATACAAAGATGACCTGCAGGAAAAGATAGAGGGAATGAGCTTTACGGAAACGGCCGTTTTTTGTAAAGACTATTATAACTTAACAGAATCGGTAGAGGAATTGAAAGAAATCTGGAACCGTATGGCAGAAAATAAATACCGTTATGAAGTTCAGTTAAAGCCAGGCGTTATGGCATTTTTAGAAGAACTGAAAAAACAGGGAATCAAAATGGGAATTGCCACCAGTAACTCTAAGGAGTTGATTGCGGCAGTGAATGAAGCCTATCATTTTGACAGATACATTTCCTGCATCGTAACTTCCTGCTCCGTCAATAAGGGAAAACCTGCTCCGGATGTTTATTTGGAGGCGGCAAGGCAGCTTGGGGTTTCACCAAAGGAGTGCCTTGTTTTTGAAGATATTGTAAAGGGAATTGAGGCAGGAAAAAATGCCGGGATGCTGGTATGCGCGGTAGAGGATTCTTTTTCTGCCAATCAGCGGGAGCGGAAAAAGGAACTTTCGGATTATTACATAGAATCTTATGATGAAATCAGGCAGCTATTGGCATAAGAAAGGCGTTTGAAAATCGTGATGCAGAAACATTTTTTACCTGTTACAAAAAAAGAAATGCAAGAACAGGGGATCGAACAATTTGATTTTGTCTATGTAATCGGAGATGCTTATGTGGATCATCCGTCTTTTGGACATGCCATAATTTCCAGATTGTTGGAGGCTCATGGTTATACAGTCGGAATTATTTCACAGCCAGATTGGAAAGATGATAAAAGCATTGACCTGTTTGGAGCCCCAAGGCTGGGATTCTTAGTGACAGCCGGAAATATGGATTCCATGGTCAACCACTATTCTGTATCCAAAAAGCGGCGCGCGGCAGATGCTTTTTCTCCTGGCGGCAAAATGGGAATGCGGCCGGATTATGCGACCATTGTCTATTGTAATCTGATCCGCAGGACGTATAAGCATATTCCGATTATTATCGGCGGTATCGAAGCCAGTTTAAGGCGGCTGGCCCATTATGATTACTGGTCAGACAAAGTGAGGCGGTCCATTCTGTTGGATTCCGGCGCAGATCTGATTTCTTACGGTATGGGAGAACGCAGCATCGTTGCTATTGCAGAGGCATTAGAAAGCGGCATTTCCATAGAAGATATTACGTTTATTGACGGCACTGTTTATAAAACCAGAAAGCGGGAGGACATTTATGATGCCATTGCGCTTCCTTCTTTTGAAGAAGTAAAAGAACAGAAACAATCTTATGCCAAAAGCTTTTATATTCAGTATTGCAATACAGATCCTTTCAGCGGCAGACGTCTGTTTGAGACTTATGATGAAAAACTGTTTGTGGTGCAGAATCCTCCGTCGAAACCCTTAAGTGAAGGGGAAATGGATGATATTTACGGGCTGCCTTTTATGCGGACCTATCATCCTTCTTATGAAAAAGCAGGCGGCATTCCTGCTATTGAGGAAGTGAAGTTTGGTCTGGTGAGCAACCGTGGATGTTTTGGGGGATGCAGTTTTTGCGCGCTGACCTTTCACCAGGGAAGAATCATTCAGACAAGGAGCCATGCATCGATTTTAAGTGAAGCAGAAGAGATGACGAAACATCCGGATTTTATAGGGTATATCCATGATGTGGGAGGGCCTACGGCGAATTTCCGGGCGCCTTCCTGTGAAAAACAGCTGTCAAAAGGCGTATGCAGCGCAAAGCAATGTCTCTTTCCAAATCCCTGCGCCAATCTGAAAATCGATCACAGTGATTATCTGACTCTGCTGCGCAAATTGAGAAAACTTCCCAATGTCAAAAAAGTATTTATCCGTTCCGGCATCCGGTATGATTACCTGATTTTTGATCCGGATCAGACGTTTTTGCAGGAATTGTGCGAACATCATGTCAGCGGCCAGCTTAAGGTCGCACCGGAGCATATCAGTGATGCTGTCCTTGAAAAAATGGGAAAACCTTCTGTCAGGGTATATGAGAAATTTGTAAAAGCCTA
>CAYQRG010000154.1:0-4999 GCA_964419645.1 uncultured Eubacterium sp. | reverse complement strand
AACTTTTTAGTCGTATGATACCATTTGGTAATCTATCAACTATTATGCACAATATTCTGCATATTCATTATGATAATTCCATAGTTTGTTATTTATTTAGATTATAACTTTTTAAGTTGTATATTTCAGTACGCTTTCCGTTGCATCCAATCGTACTTACAAGGTTATTTTTATGCTTGAAGGAATTAATTATAATAGATAAAAGACATTGCAAGGAGATAAGTTATGAATATTTACGACTATATTATCAATGATTACAAACCGGATATGGGAAAACGTTTACGCGCCTGCCGTCTGGAATCGAACCTCACTCAGGAAAAGATGGCAGAAATTTTAGATATTTCCGTGAAACATTACAGCGAAGTAGAACGCGGCATTACCGGTCTTTCCGTAGAAAAATTAATTTATCTGTCGCGTCTTTTTGATACCAGTCTGGATTATCTTTTAAAGGGAGACGGCGAGACTGCATCCCTTCCCTACATATTAGCTGAAGTATACAGATCCTGCCCGGATGAGAAAAAGGATCATTTAATAGAATTGACCAAAAATTTGGTTGAATTATTAAAAAAGTGAAAAAGACAAAAGAAAATATTTTCTTGCAAAAAAATACCTCCCTGCTGTATTCGCATAGGAGGTATTTAAGCTATCTTATATTCTATACCTTCGGAAATCATTTCTATCAATTCATCCGTCAAAAAAGCACGGATTTCGGATTTCAACACAACAATCCCAACACAAAAGTACATTGATAATTCAATAGACTTTACACTTTAGATGTGATATACTACTTCTACTTAGTAAAACAAGCAATCACAAAATGGAGCGTGATAAAATGACAGAGAATGAATTATTACTTGCCATATCTGAAATGATGGATAAAAAACTTATGCCTGTTAATGACAGATTAAAACAGATTGAATTAACACAAGAAAATGAAATCTTACCACGATTACAAAATATTGAATCATGTTATTTAAGCACATACAAACGCTATCAAGCAGGAATTGAGCAAATCGAATCTATGCGATCTGATATTGATGTTATGAAAAGCGTAATCAGAGAGCATAGTGAAAAACTGCAAAAGATCTCATAATTACTCACAATAACAAATAAAACATCATCACATGAATCAAAAAGTGTAAAGCCTATTGAATGATCAATGAACTTTACACTTTTTATTTGCAAATTTATAGGATAAGAACAAATCAGCTATTTCCTCACCTTCACGGCCTTCACCTTAGACCATTCAGAACAAAGCTTTTTCGTCTGCCCACCTGACTGCACTGTCTTATAAGCACAAATTCTGACAAAATATTTTTTCCCTGCCTTTAGCTTTTTGATTTTCTTAGAAGCTGCCTTGCTTTTATTCACAGTAACCAGCTTCGTTGCTTTTCCGGAAAATTTCTTATTCGCAGAATATTGAATCATATACCCGGTAACCTGACTCTTCTGCTTTTTCCATTTTACAGTAAATCCTTTGTTTCCAGCTTTCAGTTTTTTAATTGCAACGGCTTTTGGAAGAATCTGAAATGTTCCAGTCAAAGTTCCTTCATAGATACCCTGAAAAGCAACCTTCACTTCTGCCAGTCCCACGTCTATGTTATTCCCAAAGTCCACCGTATAATATTTACGGTCAATACTATTCCCATTTTTATCCAAAACTGTAACCACAGGTCTCTTTTGAGTGCCATCGTATACATAGCTTTCAGAAGAAAGTACAATCGTCTTTGGTGAAACGATCGCATATTCACTCAATACCCTGCCGCACTTAGTGCATTCTGTTCTTCCAAAACCATTTATATTTATGGATGCCTTTGTCACCTGTGTCTGTTCATCATGTGCTGTCTTAGGGATAATCTCTCCCGGATCTGTCACCTGATTGCAGACGATGCAATGCTTTTCCTGCGTTCTGCCTTCTGTAGTGCAGGTTGCCTCCTGTCCAGGATCGATCACTTCCGTATGGGGTGTCTTCGGAGTTGTTTCCTGTTTTTCAATTACCTCATTACACACACTGCAATGGCTTCCCTGTGTCTTTCCTTCTTCTGTACAGGTTGCCTCTTCTGCCGGATCAATTACTGGTGTATGGGGTGTTTTTGAAATCGGTTTTGATTCTTTTATTACCGCATTGCAGACACTGCAATGACTTCCCTTCGTCCTTCCCTCTTCTGTACAGGTTGCCTCCTGTCCGAGATCTTCTACTTCTACATGGTCTATCTTTGGAATGGAAAGCTGTTCTCTGATCACTTTATCGCATACACTACAGTGGCTTCCTGATGTTTTTCCTTCCTTGGTACAAGTAGGATCTTCTTTTTCGTCACGTACCACGGTATGCGCTGTCTTTGCAATTACCGCTGTATAAGCATCATCGCATCCTGCAAAAGTACATGTAAAAAGTTTCTCTCCCATTTTGCTGCAAGTTGCTTCTTCTGTAATCTGTCCCGTATATGTATGCATATGCGCAGACGGTATGTCAGTCTCATCTTCCGTAGAATCAAACAGCAAAATCCGGCACTCTGCTTTTACGATATCTTTTTTATCTTTTAAGTTTTTAACATCTGCCACTGCATACAGATCAGGAACAGGTTCTGAACAAAACAAAAAAGTATACTCACCGGTAACAGCTTTTTCATCAGAAGAATAGATGTAATAATTCCCCGGATGCTCTTCTGACGGCATAAACTGTATCCAGTTATACCAGTCCGTTTGTTCCAGAACTGCAGGATCTTCACTCTCCCAATACTCTGTCTTTATGCCGACAATATAATCAAATTCATAAAAAAGCAATTCTTCTGACCTGACATCCTCGTCCGCAATCACTTCGCCGTTTTTATCCCGCCAGGTAATTTTGCAGAAAGCATCTTCATTTGGAATGCTTTCGTCTCCCCGATTTACAATCGTACTAACATCAACTGCCGAAGGAGATGAGGTGACTTCTATGCTGCCAATTTCCACCGGATCACTATAACTATCGTTCCACGCAGTCCATGCTCCATCGATATAGTCCAGTCGAAAGCCGTCTTCCACTTTCTTATCTACCAATAGAAAAGGATTTTCCTGAACATTTTCCCTGTCCGCCATAATATAGGGCCTTTTATGAATCAGTATACCTGGAATCACTTTACTGTCGGTACAAAAACGTGTCTGCCCCGTCACGGCTCCGCTGATATTCAGATGCCCGTCATTTTTCAGTACAAGAAGCCCTGTTTCTTCCACTCCATCCTCTTGATCTGCATTCCCTCCCTGGAAATTTCCCAGTACAAAAGCATCGGTAACTTTGCTCAAATCCAGACAAGCATTCTTTTTCAGGGAAATGTTATGAAAAACGGATGTCTTTGGAGTAAACCATGCAGAATCCTCCAAAATAACTGTTCCTATATTTTGAGCAATCATATCCGTTACCTTACTTTGTACAATCCGCAGTGTTGTATTGCTGTTTCCGTATAGTTCCAGCCCTCTTGAGCTTCCGCTTCCCGTAATGCAGACCTCTGCCAAACTGTTCTGGTTCACAAAAATCCCGTTTCTGACCTGTACCTCAGGATTCATATATAAATGAGCTTCTCCCTGATAAGGAACATTGCCATAGGGTTCTGATTCATGTCCCATATAAATTTCTTTAAATAACGTACCTTTTTCCAGCTCCCGTTCCGTATTCCATACAGTCAGAGAAGCATTGTTACCAACGCTTGTACCCGGATATCCTCCGGCGCATACGGTTGGAAGCAGTTCTTTTTCCGAACCGGCTAAGGGCCCGTATTCATTGTTTGCTCCCAGCACATAAGTACTCACATGATTCAGCGTCAAACTGTGTCCCGCCAGAAAAATCTCCCTGTGAGGAATACTCCACAATGCATCGCTGGAACAAAAAGACAATTGTATATTTTCGAATACAACGCCGTCTCCTTCCAATTGCATCGGCGCAATGCTACATATTTCGCTTTGTTTTCCATTTTCCAGGGGGACTCCCCGGATCACCGTTCCTTCCGGAATCATAATCGGGCGCATTCTACCACTTGCTTCCGCCTCACCTCCGGCATCAACCCAATTGCAGCCTATGGTAATCGGACTTTTCTTTTTCGCCAGCGCATCCTGAAATTCCTTGCTGCTATAAACAATAACGCCGTCTTCTGACGAGGAGCTATTTTCGTTATCGGCCACGGAGCCAACCGTATCCCTGTTTTCAGCCAGAATAGGCTGCCCTGCCGTTTGAAATACCATAGAAATAAGTAAAAGAAATGATATAAAAATCTGAACAGTTTTCCTCTTTTTCATTCCGTATCTTCCTCTTCCTTAAATAAAACTTCCCATTTGTTTCAGGGTTCTCGCATCTGTACATCCACTTTCTGATAGGGAATCTCAATTCCGCATTCATCCAATGCCAGTTTGATGTTTTCTGTCAAACGCCATTTCGCCTCCCAATACTCTTCTGTCTTTACCCAAATGCGCAGCCCGATCTTTACCTCACTGGCTCCAAGTTCCGATACAAAAACAAGGGGTTCTTCCTCCGGAATGCGACAGACCTCTGCCTCCGCCTGTTTTTGTATGACCTCTTTCGCTAGTTTCAAATCAGCCTCATACGCAATTCCAACTTCTAAATGGATTCTTCGGATATTGGAATAAGTAATATTGGTAAGACTGCTGTTTGCCAGCATGCCGTTTGGAATCACAATTGTATTATGATCCGCCGTCATAAGCCTGGTATAGAAAATAGAAATTTCTTCTACCGTTCCTTCGTTGCCATGGGTATCTTCCTTGATATAATCTCCCACTTTAAAAGGTTTTAAGAGTAAAATCAAAACCCCTCCGGCAAAATTGGAAAGGCTGCCCTGCAGTGCAAGGCCAAGGGTAAGGCCTGCAGAACCGACAACCGCCACCACAGATGCTGCCGTCACGCCAAACAGCGTCAAAATAATCACAATCAAGATAAAATACAGCACATACTTAAGCAGCGCATCCAAAAACTGCTGCACGCCTGTATCTGCTTCTGTACGCTCCAGCCAAC
>CAYQRG010000153.1:0-5055 GCA_964419645.1 uncultured Eubacterium sp. | reverse complement strand
TCTGCGGAACCACAGCCTCCATGTGCGGTGTGGAAAAAGCAGGATTTGAGCAGAATGATGCAGATATGAAGCTTGCGATCCAGTTAGATTTGATGCTGCATGCATATATGTTCATGCAGTCCGGAATTCCGGTGATCTACAGCGGAGATGAAATTGGCCAGGTCAATGATTATTCCTACAAAGACGATCCTGGAAAGGCAGAAGATTCCAGATATCTGCACCGAGGAGCGATGAATTGGGAACTGGCCAAGAACATTTCCAAAAAGAATACGGTGGAACATGCAATTTTTGAAGGGTTAGACAGATTGGAAAAAATCCGCAAAACAGAAAAGGCGTTTGTCTCTTGCGCAGATACCTGGACGATCGATACAAAGGATCCTTCGGTATTGGGGATCGGTAGATATTTTCAGGGAGAAAAGCTGATTGGATTGTTTAATTTCAGTAAATTTGAAAAAACAGCCGCTTTGCAGGAAGCAGAGGCATACCAGGAATTAATTACCAAAGAAGAAAGGAATGCGGCAGAAATACATCTTCCTGCATATGGGTTTGTTTATCTGAAAAAGAAGGGATAAGGAAGATGAATGTATCAGAAATTGCAAAATTAGCAGGCGTATCACCGGCAACCGTTTCCAGATATTTTAATAACGGTTATTTGTCCGAAGAAAAACGAAAGGCGATTCAAAAAGTCGTGGAGGAAACCGGATACCGGCCTTCCATGCAGGCTCAGACGCTTCGGACGAAAAAAACAAAAATGATTGGGGTAGTTGTACCAAAAATCGCATCGGCATCTATTGGAAAAGTAGTGGAAGGGATTTTGTCGGTATTAAATGCAAAGGGTTATCAGATGCTTTTGGCTGTAACCCAGAATGATCCAAAGAAAGAGCTGGAGTATCTGACTGCATTTAACGGCAGGCAGGTGGACGGCGTAATCCTTGTGGCAACTGTATTTACACCGGATCATAAACGCCTGCTAAAGAAGCTTTCTGTACCGGTTGTGATCATAGGGCAGCAGCTTGCTGGGTATTGCTGTGTTTTTCATGATGATTATCATGCTTCCTATGATCTTACAAAATATATTTTGGAAAAAGGCAGAAAGCGGCTTGGCTATATTTCTGCAATACAGAAGGATAAAGCGGTGGGGGAAGAACGTTACAAAGGCTATTTAGATGCCGTTTGTTATATGGGCCGGGAAGAACTGGCAGGGCGTTTTGTTACGGCTTCCTTTACCGTGGCTTCCGGATATGAGAAGGCAAAAGAGTTGTTGGAGCAATATAGTGATCTGGATGCCATTGTTTGCGCGACGGATTCTATGGCGGCGGGGGCGATACAGTATTTAAATGAATGTGAGATAGATGTTCCGGAACAGATTTTAGTGGCAGGACAGGGGGATTCGGATATGGCAAAGGTGACTTCTCCGCCGTTTATTACGGTGCATTATTCTTATGAAGAAAGTGGGAAGATTGCGGTGGAGATGTTGATGAAATGCTTGGATGAGAAAGAGAGTATGGTTCAGGAAGTTAAGTTGGGGTATTCTATTGTGGAAGCTTCACAGTAATTGAGGTTATTGATAACGGACGTTGCCGGGTAAATTATATAGGGAATTGGGACTGTATTCCCTTCGGTCATAAGGTCTCCAATTCTCCTATATAATTTGCCCGGCAACTGGCTATGAATAAACAACAACGATGAATGTCCACAGATTTCGTTTTATGCACTGGAAAGATGTGCAGTGATAGTGAAAGTGAGGAAGATTTGTATGACGCATGTACAGAGGAGAGATATGGGGTTGCCCTATATCTCAGATGATGAAGTTTTTGAAGAGCAGAAGATTGCAAGAAGGCTGACGCAGGAATTGAATACGGCAGATAGGGCGGATTTCGACAAAATTCGGGAGATTATAAAGAAACTCCTTGGCAAATCGGAAAATGCGTTTATTAATCCGCCGTTTTACTGTGATTATGGCAGTCATATTGAAGTGGGGAAAAATTTTTTTGCCAATTATAACTGTACTATTATAGATGTGGCGAAGGTGACGATTGGAGATAATTGTCAAATGGCTCCGAATGTATCCATTTATACGGCAGGGCATCCGATTCATCCGGATGTTCGCAATACTCTGTATGAATATGGTATTGAAGTTACGATTGGGGACAATGTATGGATTGGCGGAAATACGACGATCTGTCCGGGCGTACATATTGGCAGCAATACGGTCATCGGCGCGGGAAGCGTTGTGACAAAGGATATTCCTGACTGGGTGGTTGCTGCCGGAAATCCATGCAGGGTAATCCGGGAAATTACGGAAGAGGATAGGAAGTACTATTTTCGTGACAGAGAGTTTGATGATGAAACCTGGGAGGATGTCAGGAGAATAGGGGGATTTTAAGCATGGATATCAGACTTGTGGCAATGGATATGGACGGAACATTATTGGACAGCCAAAAAAGGCTACCGACTGATTTTATGGATTGGGTGAAAAGACATCCAGAGATAAAAACGATTATTGCCAGCGGACGGCAGTATTATACTTTGGAAAAAGATTTTATTCCTGTCAAAGACCAGCTGATCTATGTGGCGGAAAACGGCGGTTTTGTATTTGAAAAAGGGGAAATTCTTTACAGCAATGAAATGAAAAAAGAGGATATTCTGGAATGCTTGGATTTAGTTGACGGAATCAAAGGCCTGACGCCGATTCTCTGTGGGGCAGAATCTGCATATATGAGACCGGCAGCAACGGAACATATTCTTCGGGAAGTTTCCATGTATTATGATCATTTGCAGGAAACGGAAGAGCTGTATGAAGCGGCTTTGGAGGATGTTATTGTAAAAATTGCTGTTTTTGCAGATGAAAAAATGGCGGAAGCTTCTATGAAATATTTTAAGGACATCAAGCCGCATCTGGTATCGGTATTGTCCGGGGACAGCTGGATTGATATTGCCAACTGTACTGTAAATAAGGGAATTGCAGTGGATTTTATTCAGAAGAAATATGGGATTGAGAAAAGCCGGTCTATGGCTTTTGGGGATTATTTGAACGATGCGGAGTTATTACAGAATTGTGGGGAAAGCTACTGCATGGAAAACGGGCATCCAGATTTGAAGGCATTGGCGAAATACATAGCAGATTCCAATGATGAAAATGGCGTGATGAAGGTGCTGTATTCGTTGGATGAGGTGTAGGAGAGAACGGAATTTCTTGACAAATTTAAGTCATGTGATAAAATTTTATAGAATGATTGATAATTTGGCGAAAAATTTTTTACGCAGGCTGAATTTTACAATAAAATAACTTCTTGGGAGGAAGCAGTATGGCAGCACCTTATAATCACAGAGCCATTGAACAGAAATGGCGCAGTAACTGGAAAGAAAATCCGATCAATGTCAATGACGGTACAAAAGAGAAATACTATTGTCTGGATATGTTTCCCTATCCGTCAGGAAACGGGCTTCATGTAGGTCATTGGAGGGGATATGTGATCTCCGATGTCTGGAGCCGTTACAAATTAATGCAGAATTATTATGTAATTCATCCCATGGGCTGGGACGCTTTCGGCCTTCCGGCAGAAAACTATGCGATCAAAATGGGAACGCATCCTGCGAAATCAACAGCAGACAATATTGCAAAGATCAAAGACCAGATTCAGCAGATTGCAGCAATCTATGACTGGGATATGGAAGTCAATACAACAGATCCGGCTTTCTATAAATGGACACAGTGGATTTTTGTCCAGATGTTTAAAAAAGGACTGGCTTACGAGAAAGAGATGCCGATTAACTGGTGTCCTTCCTGTAAAACAGGACTTGCTAATGAAGAAGTAGTCAACGGCAAATGCGAGCGCTGCGGAGCGGACGTGACCAAGAAGAACCTGAAACAGTGGATGTTGAAGATAACGGCTTATGCAGACCGTCTGCTTTCGGATTTGGACAAATTGGACTGGCCGGAAAAAGTTAAGAAGATGCAGACTGACTGGATCGGCAAGAGCCATGGCGCGGAAGTGGATTTTGCCATTGAAGGCAGAGAAGAGAGCATTACCGTGTACACCACAAGGCCGGATACCTTATATGGAGCAACCTTTATGGTATTGGCGCCGGAGCATGTACTGGCAAAGGAACTGGCAACGGATGAAACAAGAGAATCCGTTGAGGATTATATTTACAAAGCATCTTTGAAATCTTCCGTAGACCGCCTGCAGGACAAAGAAAAGACAGGCGTATTTACCGGAAGCTATGCGATCAACCCGTTAAACGGCGCAAAAGTTCCCATCTGGCTTTCCGATTATGTATTGGCGGATTACGGTACCGGAGCAATCATGTGTGTGCCGGCTCATGATGACCGTGACTTTGAATTTGCAAAGAAATTTGATCTTCCAATTATACAGGTTATTGCAAAAGACGGCAAAGAAATCGAAAATATGACAGAGGCGTATACCGATGCGGCAGGAACCATGATCAATTCCGGTGAGTGGAACGGCATGGAATCTGCAGAGCTGAAATTAAAAGCGCCTGAAATGATAGAAGAAAAGGGCTTCGGCAAGAAAACCACGAATTTCAAACTACGTGACTGGGTATTTTCCCGCCAGCGTTATTGGGGCGAGCCTATTCCGATCGTACACTGTCCGGATTGCGGCGCAGTTCCGGTTCCGGAAGAAGAGCTTCCGTTGCTGCTGCCGGATGTAGATTCCTATCAGCCTACAGGAACAGGAGAATCTCCCCTGGCCGATATTACAGACTGGGTGAATACCACCTGTCCGTGCTGCGGCAAACCGGCAAAACGCGAGACAAATACCATGCCCCAGTGGGCAGGATCTTCTTGGTATTTTCTCCGCTACGTGGACAGCAAAAATGATAACGAGCTTGTCAGCCGGGAAAAAGCAGACAAATATCTGCCTGTGGATATGTATATCGGCGGCGTGGAGCATGCGGTACTGCATCTGCTTTACTCCAGATTCTATACCAAATTTTTATATGACATTGGCGTAGTGGATTTTGACGAGCCGTTCACCAAGCTGTTCAATCAGGGCATGATCACCGGC
This sequence comes from uncultured Eubacterium sp., assembly GCA_964419645.1. Classification (GTDB taxonomy): domain Bacteria; phylum Bacillota; class Clostridia; order Lachnospirales; family Lachnospiraceae; genus Roseburia_B. Next base: position 22 of record CAYQRG010000153.1, on the reverse strand, counting down.
AAAAACGGCATTAAGATGAGCA
>CAYQRG010000152.1:4199-5094 GCA_964419645.1 uncultured Eubacterium sp. | reverse complement strand
GCAGACATTTGGAAAATTTATAAGTTGTGGATTCCAACGGTGTTCCATATACGCTAAAACCAATATTGGTCTCTGCTTTCCATTTTTCACAGGCGTCATTTAACCGTTGCATCACAGCCAGTGCAAAAGGCGTTGCCTCCGGATCGGTATGGGACTTTCCTGTCATATAATAGGTACATTCACTAAGCCCTGCATAGCCAAGTGAAATAGAAGAATACCCTCCGTATAAAAGTTTATCTATGGGTTCTCCTTTTTTCAGTCTGCCTAAAGCGCCGTCCTGCCAGAGTATGGGCGCCACATCGGAAGGAGTGCCTTTCAGACGATTGTGGCGGCACATCAAAGCCCTTCTGCAAAGTTCCAGACGTTCGTCTAAAATCTCCCAGAACTTCTCCATATCTCCATCCGAGCTGCAGGCAGCATCCACCAGATTTAAGGTAACGACTCCCTGATTGAATCTTCCATAAAACTTGTATTTTTCGTTTTCATCTTTATATAAATTCAGGAAGGAACGGCATCCCATGCAAGGATAGCAGTTGCCGTCTTTTAACTCCCGCATGACCTTTTCGGAAATATAATCCGGAACCATTCTCTTGGCTGTGCATTCTGCCGCCAGTTTCGTCAGATGCCAGTATTTGCTGTCTTCTCTGATGTTATCTTCTTCCAGCACATAAATCAGTTTCGGGAATGCCGGTGTAATATAAACCCCTGTTTCATTTTTGACACCGTGAATCCGCTGTCTTAACACTTCCTCAATCACAAGGGCAAGATCGTCTCTCGTTCTTCCCTCCGGCACTTCGTCCAGATACATAAATACAGTAACAAAAGGAGCCTGTCCATTTGTGGTCATCAGAGTAATCACCTGATACTGAATCATCTGTACACCCCGGTTGATCTA
>CAYQRG010000152.1:0-4189 GCA_964419645.1 uncultured Eubacterium sp. | reverse complement strand
AAAACTCTGGATTCTGCCACACGGTTTAACTGCTCTTCATTTAATGTAATGCCTGCCGATTCAAATTCTCTCTTTACTTCCTTGCGGAATCTGTGACGGCTGACATCTACGAAAGGAGCCAAGTGGGACAGGGAAATACTCTGTCCTCCATACTGGGAGCTAGCAATCTGGGCAATGATCTGTGTTGCAATGTTGCATGCCGTAGAAAAACTGTGGGGTTTTTCAATCATGGTGCCACTGATCACAGTGCCGTTTTGCAGCATGTCCTCCAAATTCACCAGACAGCAGTTATGCATATGCTGGGCAAAATAATCGGAATCATGAAAATGAATAATACCGTTCTCATGTGCCTCTACAATATCCTGGGGCAGCAAAAACCGTCTTGTGATATCTTTGCTGACTTCTCCAGCCATATAATCCCTCTGCACACTGTTGACTGTGGGATTTTTATTGGAATTTTCCTGTTTTACTTCTTCATTGTCACATTCCAGCAGCGTCATAATCTGTTTGTCGGTGGAGTTGGCTTTACGGACCAATGCTCTTTTATAGCGATAGGTAATATAATTGCGGGCAACGGAAAATACCTGCTGCTGCATGATCTCGTTCTCCACAAGATCCTGTATCTCTTCCACATTTAACGCCCGTCCCATGTTGCTGCAGGTTTCCTCAATGTGCTCACATATGGTCTTTACCTGCTCCTTGGACAATCGTTCGCTTTCGATTACAGTCTGATTTGCTTTTAAAACCGCTGTCTCTATTTTGGAAATATCAAAATCTTCCTCTGTACCGCTTCTTTTGATAATTTTCATAACTATCTGCTCTCCTTATCCATATATCTTGTGTCTCTCTTTACGAAAGTAAGACGAGTATACCATATGTGGTATATCTCGTCAACACAAAAAACAATATATAGTATTCTTTTGTTTTTCAATCTGATTATTTGTCAATTTGGGTTATTTTATGATATATCCCGATAACTGGAAAAATTTTCTGATTTCTCCTATAAAATACAATGAGCCAAAGGCAACTGTCCTGCCATACTGCTTGTCTTCCCTTTGATTCGTGAAAAATGATTGAAATACTTCCTCTAAATTTTCTTTATTCTCTGCTTCTATTCCAAACCCTCTGATATACTCCGCTAACTGTTCTCCCTCTAAAGCTCTAACGCTTTTTGGCGTGACAGTCGTTACTTTCTCTGCCAGAGGCAGAATCCGCTCTGCCATAGACGGATAATCCTTATCTGCCAGCACGCCCATAATAAAATGAAACTTTTCCCCCGGAAATTGTTCTTTTAGACTTTTTGCCAAAGCCTCCACGCCGTTTCCGTTGTGTGCCCCGTCAATCATGAGAAACGGCTTTTGACATAAAATTTCCATTCTGCCGCTCCAGAATGCCTCGGCAATCCCCTGATGCATGGCATCTTCTGTAACCGGATAGCCGAGTTCCTGTAATTCCCTTGCCCCAAGGACTGCTGTCATAGCATTTTCCCGTTGAAAACTGCCCGTCATTTTCATTTGATAGGGCGTTTCCCCCGGATAGGAAAAGCCGGATGCAAGGGGCGTAATCTCTTTTGCACGGATAATGCGATAGGGTATCTTCTGCTTCATACAGCATTCCTCTAAAACAGCAAGCGCCTCCGGTTCCTGGCTTTCCAAAACGGCTCTTGTCCCGGCTTTTAAAATCCCGGCTTTTTCCCCTGCAATTTCTGCCAGTGTATTGCCCAAAACTTCTGTGTGGTCATATCCGATCTTCGTGATAATGCTGACCAGCGGACATTCAATTACATTTGTAGAATCCAGCCTGCCGCCTAAACCTGTTTCCAGTATGACAAGGGAACACTTCTGCTCTTTAAAATATAAAAGAGCCATAGCCAGACAGTAATCAAACATCGTAGGATTGACATCGGTCTTTTGACGCAAAAGCAGTTCTCCAAGCCTTGCCGCATCCTCCTTTGGAATCTGTTCTCCGTTTACCTGAATCCGCTCTGTAAATGTAATCAGATGAGGAGAGGTAAATAAACCTGTCTTGATTCCTGCCGCCGTTAAAATACTGCACAGAAAAGCTGCCGTAGAGCCCTTCCCATTGGTTCCTGCGATATGGATAAACGCAAGATCCTTCTGGGGATTGCCTACTGCAGCTAATAATTTCCTGCTTACTTCAACACCCGGCAGACTGCCGAATCTTCTTTTATTTTCAATGGTCTGAATAATTGTCTGATAATCCATAATTTCCTTAAACCACCATAATAATGCCGCCGTCATTGGCGTACATACTGCTGATGCCTGCCGTTCCTACCACGACAATGTCTTTGAACTTTGCAAGCTTTTTCACTTCCTCCACAACTGCTTTGGCACGCTCTGGACAGTTGCAGTGAGAAATGGCAAGGATGCGTTTTTCGCTGTTTGTTACACCGGCAACTAACTCTTCCACCATTTTCTTTAAAGCTTTTGTCATTCCTCTTGCTTGACCGAGCTGGCAGATTTCTCCTTCCGGAGTGGAAGCCATAACCGGTTTGATATTTAATGCATTGGCAACAAACGCCTTGACTTTGCTGAGTCTTCCATTCTTGCGGAGTGTCTCTAATGTCTCAAGCACAAAATACGTATGCTGCTCACTGATATACTGCTCCACCGAACGGACGGTTTCTTCAAATGACATGCCTGCCTGTTCACATTCCTGTACCTTCATGCCGATCAAGGTCTCTCCGATAGACGCAGACCTTGAATTAAAAATATAAATCTTTTTTTGATCTGTTCCGTTTTCTTCTTCAAAAAGCTTCTTCGCAAGCTCCGCACTGTTATAAGAACCGCTGAGCTCTTTCGATAATGTGACTACATAAATATGATCTTCCTCTCCACGAAACTGTTCCATATAACTCTCCGGAGAGGGGCAGGAGGATTTCGGTCCCACCGGGCTTTCCTTTACCCTTCTCAAAAAATCCAGCTGGTCAAATGTCTCGTCATCTACAATCCTGCATCCGTCTACTTCCATTTCCAGAGGAACATTCTGAAAATGTCCGTCTGCTTTCAGCTCCTCTGTCAGTTCTCCGCAACTGTCAATAATAATTTTATACATCTGCTACCTCCAAAAAACAATACCTTTTCTGATTTGGCCTTATAAAATAGATTATTATTCGTCATCTCTATATTTTGTATTATTCTTTTCTATTTTATGTAGTTTTGATTACCAGATGTATCGTATCATAAAATCTATCTGTTGTATAGTATTAATTTACATTTTTCTAATTTATATTATTTTCAAATTTAATTTTGTTTCTTCCGTAATTTCACATTTAATAAATTTTCAGAATATTTTATTACTTATCAATATTAAATCAGTTATAAATAATACTAATTATAAATTTTTGCATTTTTTGTTGACATATGCAGAATTATTAGATATAATAAATTCAACAAATCAAACAACACAACAATTTCTCAATCGGAGGTACAGTCCAATGAAAACGTAACGTATCATCCAAAAAATCCTTTTTTCAAAGGTAATCATTCTGAAACAGGTTCGTAAGATGAAATGGAAACAGAGACCATGAAAGAAGATGAGAAGAGGTGGACAGAGGATCAGTGGTAACGTTCAGATATGATTCCAGTCCAAAAGGTTCATGGAGAACGAAATGGAAATGTTCGTTTCACGGATTTGACAGAAAATAAAATATAGGAGGTAAGATCCAATGGATGGCATATTTTAAAAGCGGCATCAAATCGAATCGAATTTGATGCCGCTCTTCTTCTGCTCTCTTGCTCTCTTACTCTGGCATACTCCGTCCCGGCCAGATATAATCACTGATTTCTCCTGTTTCCCAATCCAGACTCAAATAGAAACATTTCTTTCCGTCCTTTTTAAAGATGAGCGTATTTCCAATCGCTACACTAAGATCCGGTTCTTCTTCCAATTCTTTTTTTAAGGAAGGAAGCTCTTCTGTTCCATTATAAAGCTCTACGTTATCCCAGTCTAACTCTTCTCCTTCTGCCAGATCATATTTATCAATGATCTCCTTTGCATAAGCTATGATCTCGTCATCGGTCCACGAAATATCTGTATAATCTTTGTCCTTCTGATACGGATGAAATTTTCCGAAAGAAAAGATTTTTCCGGTAACAGCATCGATTTCAAACTGATAGGACTTGGAATTCGCATCATTACCTGTATACCCGTTTTCCAGCCTTCCTTC
>CAYQRG010000151.1:0-5167 GCA_964419645.1 uncultured Eubacterium sp. | reverse complement strand
CCATAACAATACGTTGTGCCAGCCCTTCTACAATGGCGGTCTTGCCCACTCCCGGCTCTCCGATCAAACAGGGATTGTTTTTTCCTCTTCTGCTTAGAATCTGTATGACTCTTTTGATTTCTTCATCTCTTCCAATCACCGGATCGAACTGTTTTTGTGCTGCAAGCCTGGTCAGATCTCTGGCATACTGATCCAGCATCGGCGTATTGGCTGTGCTTTTTCGTTTACTGGGTTTGCCGTTCTGAAAATCCTCCCGGTAAAGATTACTGTCTTCTCCCATGGCGATCAAGGTATCCACATACAGTTTCTGCAGATTGATACTCAAAGTATTCATCAGACGGGATGCCGCACATTCTGTTTCTTTTATCATTGCAATCAAAAGATGTTCTGTTCCAATCTCTTTGCTGGAAAAACGCTCCGCTTCCCGTTTTGCATTTTCCAGTATCTGCTCTGCTCTGGGTGTCCAGCCGTCCATATCGGCCACTACGACCTGTTTGGAGGGCGCGATCAGATTTTCAATCAGATCCATAAGCTGACCTGCCTCTACTCCGTTCTCTGCCAGAACATTTGCAGCAACACCTGTACCTTCTCTCAATAAGCCAAGGAGCAAATGCTCTGTTCCGGTGTAATTATGATGCATGGATTTAGAGGCTTTTTCTGCCAGTTTTAATGCTTTCTGCGCTTTACTTGTAAATGATCTCTGCATATTTTCACCTTTTATAAGTCATTTAAATCAAAAAATTCTATATCATCGTCATCATGAAACAGATCCGTCACCGTAGGCTCCGGCACAGAATGTTTCACAGTTCCTGCTGTCTGTTTGCGTGTCTCTGTCTTCGGAGCTTTGGCTGGCTTTGCTTTAACCGGCTTTGCTTTCTTTTTGGGCTTTCTGGTTAAAACGCCGGGATCATCTTCAAACTCATCCATGATGCTTTCATCATCATTTTCATAAAAATCATCCGTATCCTCTTCTTCTATTACAGGACGCACTTTCTTTTTCACTTTCTCTTTGGGAAGACGGGGTTCCTGTTTCTTTTGGGGACGTGCTTTTCTGACAGGTTTTGGTTCCTCTTCCTCCTCTTCCTCTCCGGAACGAATCTCCCGGATTTTTAAGAACATATTCAATATGATGATCAAAAGTACCACCAGTACAAATATCATAATTGCAATCAGTCTTCTGTCTTTTGTCTTCGTCGATTTAAAGCGGTCATTTAATTCATTATAGGATTTGGTAAGGGTTTCATAATCCTCTGAGGGTTCTCCGGAAGTCAATGCATCTTCATTAAATCTCTGATAAGTTCCCTGTTTTACGTCGTACTGATACCAGCCGGATACACCGGTACTGTCCATTCCATAAAAAATATAGAAATCTGACTGTCCTCCTTCAGCAGCTTCGCCCTCTTCTGTTTCAATCTTTACGATCTCCGCATCTTCACCTCCGGTATACTGATAAGCCATAATACCGCTGACATCGCCAATGGTCAATGTCGTTTCCTCATAATTATCCGGTGGAATTACCGCATTGGGCACTACCATTAAAATGATAAAATGATCTCCACTGCTTAACCGCACGTACGGATAGAATTTATCCCGGTCCGCATCATAGACGAAAAATCTGCCTTCTCCCGCATCATTGACCATATAATACATGCCCAGATGTCCGTCTTCAAATACAATGCCCTCATAAGGAGATCCTTTATATTCAAAAGGCGCTCTTTTAAAACCTTCCGGTATCTGGTCATCCGTAAAGTCTTCTGATATTTTATATGCGGTTTGGTCAACGATAATACTATCTCCGCTTGCATGCTGTGTATCTGTATCCCCGGTATTTCCTTCCGGCTGTTCTTCTGCTGGCTGGTCTGTTCCCACATCCCCAGAGGTTGCCGTACCCTTTGTAACAGTAATTTTATAAGTAGCCGTTGTGCCGTTTTCCGCTTTTACCACAACGGATATCACATTAGTGCCTTCTTTTAAATCTTTGTTGCCGGTAATGGATTCTACGGTTGCTTTGCTGTTGGAAGTTACAGGTGTGACCGTAATCTCATTGACATTGCTGCCTACCTGTGCGGTATATTCCGTAACACTGCCTTTAAACGCAGGGGACAGCGTACCGCTGGAAAGCGTCAGAGAGGAAAGGGAATTGTCCCCGGATTTTGCTGCGTTTTCATCTGTGGTATCTGTAGCTGTGCCGGATACTGTAATATGTGTTCCTGCAGCAGTCAGTGTAGCAGACTCTGCTTTTACATAGGCATCTCCGGAGCCCACAGCTTTGAATTTAATATCTACACTGGAACCGCTGGCTTTGACGGTTCCGCCGCCGCCGGATGCATTTGAAGCAGAACTGCTGACATACTCCAACTTGGATGTATCATAGGTAACAGTCATGTCCACTCCAACGGCTGCATTGTCTGAATCTGCTGCATAGATTGTCACCGTCACGGTATCTCCTGATTTCACCGTACCTGAAGATACTGCAATAGAAAGCAATCCTGCCGCATAGGATGTCATCGATGTTCCCAAAAAGAGCATACAGACCACACAAAATGCTGCTGCCAGTTTTATTTTTAATTTATTCTGCATTTTTTCCTCCGATCTGCGCAATGCCTGCGCATATATAGAAATATCCTAACCTGCTTTTAAACTCCTTATACTACCAAACATTATAGAAAATGATAGAAAACACGTCAACCCAATTTTCCGGTTACAATGTCTAAAAATTTCCCCACTTCTTTCCATGCCAGCACAGATTCCGGCATAAGCTGCATTGCCATTTGGAATACATGAAACATTCCTTCATATATATGAAACCGCACTTTTACGCCCTGCTCTTTGGCTTTCCTGGCCACAATTTCGGAATCGCTCAAAAGCATCTCATAAGAGCCTGCCTGTACCAGCATAGGCGGAAATCCGTTAAAATCACCAAAAGCCGGTGAAATATATGGATTCGTCGGATCTTCCAATCCCAGATATTCTCTGTTGTAAATCAGGCTGTCTCTTGTATTTCCAAACAAAGGATCTTTTTCGTAATTAGTCTGATAAGATTCTCCGGATGCCGTCATATCAGTCCAGGGAGACATTGCAACCAATCCGCAGGGCAAGTTTCTTTTATTATCCTTTAAATACATCACAAGAGCTAAGGCAAGCCCTCCCCCTGCCGAATCTCCTGCCACAATAATTTTATCTTCCGAGTATCCCTTTTCTAAAAGCCAATCCCAGGCACATACGGCATCTTCCAGTGCCGCCGGGTAAGGATCTTCCGGCGCAACCCTGTAATCTATGGTAAGTATCGGCATACCATGTCCTAATTCACTGTAAAGTGCTGCAAAAGATCGGTATGCATTGCGCATCGTCCCCACGTAGCCGCCTCCATGGAGCTGTAAAAGAACATACTCTGACTCAAGTGAATCGGGCTCTAACCACTCCATGAGAAAGTTTTCCATTTGTATTTCTGTCAGTGTAAATCCTTCCGGAACATTCCAGGCAGGCTCTGTCAGCTTTTTACGCAGTTCCCCGTTTTTAATCTTTTTCCCGATCAGATGATCTGAGGTAAACCGGGCAATCAGCTCTCTGATCAATGTGCCCTGTGCACTCGCATCTGTCTTTTTTTCTTTATGGTTCATTCTTTCCTACCTTACATGAAATCTTCTTCTTAACTCACTTCGAGCTCTCCTGTCGCCGATGATCACTGTTCCAAGAAACAGCAGAATGGAAACGGCAAAGGCAATCCCGCCGATCAGAGTCTCCATTACGATGCCAAACCACATCAACAGCAACGGTATGGCGCTTAAAAAAATCATAAGTATTTCCAGCATAATATAACTCTGCCAGTTGCGGCGGTTAAAAAACATCACAAATAAAATAAATGCGTCCATAAACAACAGTCCCCCGGGCAGGACAAAGTTGACAGACCAGCCGTGGTATCCGATGACATAATCGATCAGTATTACATATAAAACGCCGGAAATTGTCAATGCCAGAAACTTACTGCGGTAGCCTGCATTATTATTTAGTACGGCAAATTTTGCGATAAAATAAATATAGGCAAAACCTGCGCCGCTGATTATGCTCCAGCGGATTTTTGGATAAAATTTCCAGTTGATGTAGACCAAAAGAGCCTCTGCTAAAATTGCCGCAAACAAAAAAATCCGCACGGCAAGACTTAGTTTCCGGACACGAAACCGGATATCCGGATAGCTGTTTTCTGCTGTGCCTTCTTCAATCACGCATTTGCAAAGAGGACACATCTGTGTATGATCTAATATTTCTATGTTACATTGTCTGCATATGCTCATACTGTTTTCTCCGTTTGGCAAATGATATCTCATATATATTATCCTAGAAAGGTTTATAATTCAACTGATTTTCTATTTTTGGATAGCACCAGCCGATATGGATCATCCAAATACCTCCACATATTTCATCACTTCATCTCTCATTCCAAGCTTTTCTGCATATTGAATTAGTCTGGTTAATTTTTTACCGTCTCCTAACATATACTCTTTCATGGCAGTTTGAAAATTCTGTACTTCTATTTTATTTCTGTCTGAAATCAAATTACAGATACACCGTTCCTTATCATAGACCTTAACCAAATTTCCACTCATTGAGGGCACGGTACACACTCCAAGGTTGTAGCTGTTTTTTGATGTATATTTTACCTGTACATTGCCCGTTTTTAAATGAGTGGCATTGTAGCCTGTCGGTACAGAAATACAAAGCTTCGAATATTCTCTGTCTATTAAGCCATGAAGATAGAGAGCTGTTTCTCCCGAAAAAATAACCGCGGCATTTCGCACATGCATAATATACAATTCGTCTGGCCACACATCTTCTGTAATATAGATACCTCTTGCAACTCTTTCCAAACCATTTTCTTTTATATATTTTGCCAGAAATGTTTTTGAGATATTTTTTTCTATTACCATAGATGAGAGCAGATATCCATTATTTTCCTCTATCAGTTGTTGCAAAATTTCATTTTTATCCATGCAATGCACCTCATTACTTTTTCGCTTAAATTATAATATTTTTAAGCGAGAAAGTAAATATTGAAATGCAGATAAATTTACAGTAAGATAAAAGAAAATCATAAAGAGAGGAAGTGTGCACCATGCCAGCATTAGCACAGGAAAAGTTCTACACCATTGATGACATTTATGCTCTGCCT
>CAYQRG010000150.1:0-5223 GCA_964419645.1 uncultured Eubacterium sp. | reverse complement strand
GAAGAGTCGGGAATACGATCCGCATCGTCAAAGAGGCGTTGGAAGAGCAGATCGGACAGACATTGACTTCGGTATGCATTGCGGCGGCAGGAAGAGTTTTAAAAACAGTTACAACGAATGTTGAGCATATTTATGATGAGGAGAGCGTTGTTTCGGCAGAAGATGTACATACCATGGATCTGCTTGGAATAGAAAAAGCCCAGTCCATTCTGAAAGAAGAAAACGATACCAATTATAAGTTTTACTGTGTGGGATATTCCGTTATAAAATACTATCTGAATGACGAGATTTTTTCTAATCTGGAAGGACATAAGGCAGAAAAAATATCCGAAGAGATTATTGTGACATTTTTGCCGGAAGATGTGATCGACGGGTTGTATGCGGCAGTTGCCCTTGCAGATTTGACCGTATCGAACCTGACACTGGAGCCGATTGCAGCCATTGATATTGCCATTCCTGAGAATTTCCGTATGTTAAACATTGCTCTTGTGGATGTGGGAGCCGGAACATCGGATATTTCCGTAACAAAAGACGGAAGCATTATCGCATATGGCATGATTCCTCTGGCAGGAGACGAGCTGACCGAACTGATTGCCCAGAATTGTCTGGTGGATTTCCAGACGGCGGAGCGTATGAAAGTGGATTCTACCACAGAAGAAAAAGTAGAATATACGGATATTATGCAGATCCGCCATACGATTCCGGCAGAAGAAATCTGGGATTTGATTGATGATATGGTAAATACCATTTCTACGGACATTGCAGATAAGATCATGGAATTAAACGGAAACCAGAGTGTCAAAGCTGTCTTTATTGTGGGCGGCGGCGGCAAGATCCATGGATTTGATACCATGCTTGCAGAGAAGTTAAAACTTCCCTATGAGCGTGTGGCGCTGCGGGGAGAAGAAGTACTGCAGACAGTTACGTTTGAGCAGCCGGAGATTAAGAAGGACCCGTTGCTGGTTACGCCGATTGGCATCTGTATGCACTATTATGAGCAGAAGAACAGCTTTGTTATGGTACATTTTAACGGAGAGCGGATCAAACTCTATGACAATAACAAGCTGACCATTGTAGACGCCGCGCTGCAGGCAGGATTTCCAAATGAATCCCTGTTTCCAAAACGAGGAAAAGAGATCAACTTTACGGTGAATGGAAAAGCCAGGATTGCAAGGGGCGAAGCGGGAGAATCTGCTGTTGTCAAAGTGAATGACAAGGAATCGAATATCAATGCGCCGTTACTCGCCAACAGTTATATTACGGTGGAGCCCTCCACAGAAGGAAAGGCAGCCAGAATTACCATTGCAGATATTGCAGATTACATAGAAGAGACGGTGCAGTTTATTGTCAACGGAGAGACGATCCACTGTCCGAAACTGGTAGAGGCAAATGGAGACCTTGTTTCGTTTTCTTATGAGATTGGAGAAGGCGACGTGATAGAGACAAGGAATTATTATACGGTAGCCCAGCTGGCAGAATATATGAATGCTCAGATTGAGACAGGATACAGAATTGTGGTAAATAACCGTTCGGCAGATCTGGATACACCGGTGTATGAGAATTTTACTGTAGATTGGGAACCGGAGCATCGGTATCAGGAAGGATTGCGTCATTTGACGGAGGAAACAGAAGGAAGTCCAGATGCATCAGAAGATTTGCAGCAGGAAGTAAGGAATGCGGCATTGGACTTGGATCTGGAGGAAGAAGAGACAGATAGTTTGGAAACCTTGGAAGATGAAATCCTGTTTCACGATTTAGATACATTAGAAGATGAAAATGAGCCGGATGATTTGGATGCATTAAAAGATGAAAATGAGCCGGATGATTTGGATGCATTAAAAGATGAAAATGAGCCGGGTGATTTGGATGTATTAAAAGATGAAAAAGAGATAGAAAGTTTGGATGCATTGCAGGATGAAAATGAGTCTGACGATTTGGATGTATCAGAAGAAAAGCAGCCTGAGGTCACCCATATTACTGCAGATGACGAATCTTTAGAGGATGAAGATGCGGAACCTGCTACAGAAGTATGGGTAAACGGCTCCATGGTAAAAATGACAGGAAAAACGAATTACATTTTCGTCGATATATTTGATTTTATTGACTTTGATCTGACAGCCTCGAAAGGAAGATTGATCGTGATCAAAGTAAATGGAGAGTATGCAGAATATACACGTCCGTTAAACAATGGCGATGCCATTGAAATTTATTGGGAAGAGAAGTAGAACAATGGAATTATGCAGTATCGCCAGCGGCAGCAGCGGCAATTGTATTATGGCAGGGGAAGGGAATTGTCATCTTCTCATTGATGCCGGAATCAGCGGAAAGAGAATTGAACAGGGATTGAATACCTTAGGCCATAAAACTTCCGAAATGAAAGGAATTTTAATTACCCATGAGCATATGGATCACATCGGCGGTCTGGGGGTGATTGCCAGAAAATACGGCATTCCCATTTATGCAACAGAAGGGACGATACAGGGAATTTTGCGTACCAGGTCAGTGGGAGCGATTGATGTATCCCTGTTTCATCCAATTGTTCCTGATGAAGAATTTTTGATTGGGGATCTTCAAGTAGAACCGATCCGGATTTCTCACGATGCGGCAGATCCCACAGCTTATATTATCCGAAAAGGGGAAACGTCAGCAGGAGTTGTGACAGATCTTGGAACTTATGACGATTATATTGTAGATCGATTAAGGGGGCTGCAGTTATTGATCTTAGAGGCAAATCATGATGTGAATATGCTGCAGACCGGACCGTATCCGTACTTTCTGAAACAGAGGATTTTTGGAGACCGGGGACATCTTTCCAATGAACTTTGCGGACAGCTCCTTGGCAAAATCCTTCATGACCGGTTTCAGGCAGTGATGTTAGGACATTTGAGCAAAGAAAATAATTTTCCGGAGCTTGCCTATGAGACAGTCCGGTTGGAGATTACCATGGGGGACTGCCCCTATACGGGAAATGATTTCCCGATATACATAGCGGAAAAAGACTGTGTATCAAAGAAGTTAGAATATTGATTTAGATTGCGCCAGAGAGTGCCAGAGAATATAGGGCATGCTCTGGTGTAATGTTATTAATAAAATTTGCTTATAAATAAAATTAAATATATTAATTATACTAATCAGTATAAAGCTGTTATAATAGGTTTGATATTGTAAAGGAATGTAACCAGTGTGCCGGCACACTAATATGCCGGCGGAAAATGGAGGAATACTTATGAGCAATGTAAGACGGATTTATGTGGAGAAAAAACCGTCCTTTGCCGTACAGGCAAAAGAGCTGAAAGCCGAGATTAAAAGTTATCTTGGAATGAAAAATGTAGAAGATGTGAGGGTACTAATCCGTTATGATGTGGAAAATATTTCCGATGAGACTTATGCAAAAGCAGTCCGCACGGTATTTTCCGAGCCTCCGGTAGATGATGTATATGAAGAAGAGTTTGACTTAAAGGGAGGACAGGCATTCAGCGTAGAATATCTTCCGGGACAGTTTGATCAGAGAGCCGATTCGGCGGAGCAGTGTGTAAAGCTTTTAAATGAAGAGGAAGAACCGATTATCCGCTCTGCAACCACATATGTAATCTATGGAGACCTGAACGAAGAGCAGCTTTCGGCTGTAAAATCCCACTGCATCAATCCGGTGGATTCCCGTGAAACAGATATGCAGAAACCGGAAACGCTGATTACGGAATTCGAAGAGCCGAAAGATGTTTTGATTTTTGAAGGTTTTACTGATATGGAGGAGGATGCATTAGAAAAGCTTTATGCATCTTTAAATCTTGCTATGACTTTTAAGGATTTCCTTCATATTCAAAACTATTTTAAAAATGAAGAAAAGAGAAATCCCTCTATGACGGAAATACGTGTATTGGATACCTATTGGTCTGACCATTGCCGTCACACCACCTTTTCGACCGAACTTACAGATGTGACGTTTCAAGAGGGAGATTATAAAAAGCCCATGGAGGACACCTATGCAGATTATCTGGATGCCCACAAAAAGCTTTATGCAGGCAGGGAGGATAAATTTGTATGTTTCATGGACATCGCAACTATGGCGATGAAGCGTTTGAAGGCAGAAGGAAAGTTAGAAGATCAGGAAGAATCCGATGAAATCAATGCATGTTCTATTGTGGTTCCGGTGGAAGTGGACGGAGAAACAGAAGAATGGCTTGTGAATTTTAAAAACGAAACACACAATCATCCTACGGAAATCGAGCCCTTCGGCGGCGCAGCCACCTGTCTTGGAGGAGCCATTCGGGATCCTTTGTCCGGACGTACTTATGTTTATCAGGCAATGCGTGTCACAGGTGCGGCAGATCCTACCGTATCGGTCAAAGATACCATGGAAGGCAAGCTGCCCCAGAAGAAAATTGTGAGGAGCGCAGCCCATGGATACAGTTCCTACGGCAATCAGATCGGGCTTGCCACCGGATATGTCAAAGAAATCTATCATCCGAATTATGCAGCGAAACGTATGGAAATCGGCGCTGTTATGGGAGCGGCTCCCAGGCGCGCTGTGCAGAGACTGACTTCCGATCCGGGAGACGTGATCATACTCCTTGGCGGACGTACCGGAAGAGACGGATGCGGCGGCGCTACCGGTTCTTCCAAAGCCCACAATACAGCCTCCATTGATACCTGCGGCGCGGAAGTCCAGAAAGGAAATCCGCCTACCGAACGGAAGATCCAGAGACTGTTCCGCAGAGAAGAAGTCAGCTATATCATCAAGAAATGCAACGACTTTGGCGCCGGCGGCGTATCCGTTGCCATAGGAGAACTTGCGCCGGGACTTAGAGTAGATTTAGATAAAGTGCCGAAAAAATATGCCGGACTAGACGGAACGGAAATTGCTATATCCGAATCCCAGGAACGTATGGCAGTTGTAGTGGCACCGGAGGATGTAGAGCAATTTTTAGCTTATGCCAAAGAAGAAAACTTAGAGGCTGTTTCCGTTGCTGTTGTAACAGAAGAGCCAAGGCTGGTATTGAGTTGGAGAGGAAAAGAAATCGTCAATATTTCCCGTGCTTTTCTGGATACCAACGGCGCGCATCAGGAGACTTCTGTTTCCGTGGATATTCCTTCCAAACAGGAATGCTATTTTGACCGCATGTCTCTTCCTGCTGTAAAAGAGGCCATCGAAAAACAAGACAAAAAAGCTGCCTGGCTGGCAGAACTTGCTGATTTAAACGTCTGCTCCCAGAAAGGCCTGGT
>CAYQRG010000149.1:0-5243 GCA_964419645.1 uncultured Eubacterium sp. | reverse complement strand
ACGCCAAATAAAGTCGGCCCCAGTCCCAAACAAAATTCATTTACCCGGATACCATTTTTCTTAGCCAACAGAAAATGTCCCAGTTCATGAAATAGAATAATCAAACTGAACATAATAATTGCAATGATCAAACTCAAATTACCACCTGCTTTCTATATACTGATATACTGCCGATTCTGTTTCCAAAATCTCTTCTACCTTAGGATCTGCCACAAAAGAAATCTCCTCCATAGAGGATTCAATGATATCCGGAATCGTAAGATAGGAAATCTTTTTCTCCAAAAACATAGCCACCGCTTTCTCATTTGCCGCATTGAATACCGTAGGCATATTTCCGCCTTTTTTCATGGCCAAAAAAGCAAGGGCAAGGCCGCGGAAGGTTTTCATGTCCGGTTGTTCAAAAGTCAGGCTGCCGCAGGAAAACAAATCCAGATGCTTACCGCTTAAACTGCGACGATTGGGATAATACAGGGCATACTGGATCGGCAGACGCATATCCGGCGTTCCCAATTGGGCGATCACGGCTCCGTCTTCAAATTCAACTGCCGAATGGATCACGCTTTGAGGATGAATCGTAACCTGAATCTGTTCCAAATCCACATCAAACAGCCATTTTGCCTCCATAACCTCCAATCCCTTATTCACCAGTGTAGAAGAATCAATGGTAATCTTCCTTCCCATAGACCAGTTTGGATGTTTTAGGGCATCTTCTATGGAGATATTTCTCAATTCCTCTGTTTTCCTGCCAAGAAACGGTCCGCCGGATGCTGTTAAAATAATCTTATGAATTGCATTCTGCCCTTCTCCCTGAAGAGACTGAAAAATGGCACTGTGTTCACTGTCCACCGGAAGTATGGGAACCTGATGTTTTTTTGCCAGAGGCATAATAATATGTCCTGCTGTCACCAGCGTCTCCTTATTGGCAAGGGCAATTTTCTTGCCTGCCTCAATCGCAGCAATGGTGGGCCGTATTCCAAGCATCCCTACAATTGCAGTGACTAAAATCTCTGCATCCGGCTCTGTGGCAACTTCTAAAAGCCCTTCCATGCCTGATACAATCTTCACCGAAAAATCCGATAGCCGTACTTTTAAATCCTTTGCTTTTTCTTCTTTCCATACAGCGGCCAGCTTTGGTTTAAATTCCCGAATCTGCTTTTCCAGCAAATCTATGTTATTCCCCGCTGCCAGTGCCGTAACCTGTATATCTTTTTGTTCTCTTACAATATCAAGTGTCTGTGTTCCTATGGAACCTGTAGAACCTAAAATTGCTATTTTCTTCATCATTACTCCTCTGCATTCTTATGACAGAAAAAATTCTGCCAGATAATAAATCACCGGCGCCGTAAATATCACACTGTCAAACCGATCTAAAATTCCGCCATGTCCGGGAATCAGTTTTCCGTAATCTTTGATCTCATAATTTCGCTTCACAGCAGAGGCTGCCAGATCTCCCACCATGGAAATCAGCGCTCCCACACCGCTAATTAACGCCAAAAGAATCATTTCCTTTGTCTGAATCTGCATCTGCGTCCGGAAAATCCAGGTATAGAGCAATGTCAAAAGCATACTGCCCACAACGCCTCCCACAGCTCCTTCTATAGATTTCTTAGGGCTTAACTTCGGAGACATCTTATGCTTGCCAAACAACACCCCGACACAGTATGCGCAAGTGTCACATCCCCAGGAACAGAGAAAAATCAGCCATACAATATATGCCCCGTTTTCTAACATTCTTGTCTGATAAATACAGGAAAGCATCGCTGCCACATAAAACACTCCAAAAAAAGCCGCCAGGATTTGTTCTGTTTTAAATTTGGGATACGTAAAAACATAGACAAACATCAAGAGAATCAGTAACGCCATTACAAATGCCATAGGATCTTTTAAAAATCCCTGCCATAGATTCCCATATAACACCAGGGCTGCAAAATATCCCACAATGCCTGCCGGACTTTTTTCAATGTGAAAAATACGATATAATTCAAACATCCCGATCAGGGAAACGGCTAAAAGCCCACCCAGTAATACATTTCCTCCTGTAATCACCAAAAACAATGCAATGATCACTAAAATAATCCCGCTTAATAATCTTGTCTTAAACATTTGCGTCCTCTTCTCCTCTAATTCCCCCGTATCTTCTGTCTCTGGCACTATATGCTTCCACTGCCCGTTTTAATTCCTCCTCGTTAAAATCCGGCCATGGAGTATCCGTAAAATAAAACTCAGAATAGGCTAGCTGCCAGAGCAAATAATTAGATAACCGCTGCTCTCCGCTGGTGCGGATTAAAAGATCCGGGTCCGGAATCCCTGCTGTATCCAAATAAGAGGCAAATTTTGTCTCATTTAACTCTTCTATCCCAAGATTTCCTGCATCATGATCTCTCAATACCTTTTGCATTGCCCGAATCATCTCGTCTCTGCTCCCATAATTGATCGCAATCTGAAGACGCAGCCCGTCGTAACCTTTGGACGCCTCCTCCAACTCTTTGATATTCCTCTGAAACTTTTCATCCAGACGGGTAATATCTCCAATCACGCGAACACAGATATGATTCTTTTTGGCAGTTTTCAAACAGTTTTTCAAATAGGAATCCAACAGTGTCATCAATGCATTCACTTCACTTTTCGGACGATTCCAATTCTCTGTGGAAAATGCATATAAGGTCAAATACCGGATTCCAAGATCATAAGCAGCCTTAGAGATTACTTCCACATTCTTTGCTCCCATAGTATGCCCGTAATTTCTGGGCATTCCTTTGGCTTTTGCCCATCTGCCGTTACCGTCTAATATGATCGCAACATGATTTGGTACCATATTCTTCCTTCTCCTTCCCTTTTGTATGACACAATATCTGATATTTCTAAATACTATGGCGAAAATGGGGACACGCATTATGCAGTGTCCCCACGCTATTTCAATATTCCTATACAGTAAGAATCTCTTTTGTCTTCGCCTCTACTGCCTTGTCAACCTGAGCAATATACTTATCCGTCATCTTCTGTGCCTGATCTTCCAGATCTTTAATTTCATCCTTTGAAACATCTTCTTTGGCCAGTTTCTTAAAGGAATCGTTGGCATCACGGCGAATGTTGCGAACTGCAACTTTTGCATTCTCACCCTTTTTCTTGATGTCCTTTGCAAGTTCCTTTCTGCGCTCCTCTGTCAATTCCGGAAAAATCAGACGGATCACTGTACCGTCATTGGTAGGATTGATTCCAAGGTCAGAAGTTAAAATTGCTTTCTCGATTTCTTTCACCATGGATTTTTCCCAGGGCTGGATCTGAATCATTCTTGGCTCCGGTACACTGACATTTGCAACCGACTGAATCGGTGTCATTGTTCCATAATAATCCACTTTCAGTTTATCCAAAACATGAGGATTGGCACGTCCGGCACGAATCGCACCATATTCTTCTTCCAGATTCTTTAAAGATTTCTGCATTTTTGTTTCAAATGGTTCCAGTCTTGCGTCCATAACAATATCCCCCTCCATTATACCGTAACAATCGTTCCGTTAAAGTCACCGGAAATCGCTTTTATAATACTATTCTCTTCATTCAATGCAAATACATACATCGGCATCTTATTCTCCATACACATAATAGATGCTGTCATATCCACTACTGCAAGCTTTCCTGCAATAACTTCTTCAATGGAAATACGGTCATATCGCTTTGCATTTGGATTGATCTTCGGATCGCTGTCATAAACACCGTCAATTGCTTTTGCCAGCAAAATACCATCTGCCTCAATTTCAACTGCCCGAAGTGTCGTAGCTGTATCTGTGGAAAAATAAGGATGCCCGGTTCCTCCTGCAAAAAATACAACTTTATTCTGTAAAAAACATTCGTTTGCAAGGTCTTTTGAAAACAGCCTGGTCATGGAGCCGCATACAAAAGGAGTCAGGACTTCGGTTCCCATACCAACAGAACGGAAAATTTCAGACACATAGATACAGTTCATCACCGTTGCAAGCATACCGATCTGATCTGCTTTGGTGCGGTCTATTGTCTCACTGGTACGTCCCCGCCAGAAATTACCGCCGCCGATTACAATTCCTACCTGTATTTGTTTGTCTACAAGCTCTTTTACCTGCAATGCCACTTTCAATACGGTAGGCTCGTCAAAGCCTGTTTTCCTGTCACCGGCCAATGCCTCTCCGCTTAATTTCAACAAAACCCTTTTCATAGATTAATTTCCCTTCTTCTCTTCAAAAAGGCCCTGAACATCAATATCTGCATAGCACTGTGAACAGAAACCTTCAATTACCGCACCATTGTTGATCTGTACGGAACGGGATTTGATATTACCCATAACTACTGCGGATGTATCTACAACTACCGGTCCCTGAACATCAATATCACCTTTGATCGCACCTGCGATTACTGCAGAAGCAGCTGTAATATTCCCGATCACAACAGATCCGATACCGATCTTTACAGTTCCTGTGCTGTTTACTTCGCCTTCGATTTTAGCAGCATCTGCAAAAAATTCAGATGAATTGCTGTTGCCTTCTAAGATACCTGTGATCACAAGCTTACCATTACAAGTTACATTTCCGCCGATTCTTCCCCGGATATCAATAGAACCTTGTGCATTGATATCACCGTTAATGCTTGTACCTTCTGTAATTACTGTTGTCTCATCTGAAATTGCATCTGGATTTACTCCCATGATCTGTTTCTGGTTTGTTGTCATTGTCTCTTCGTTCATTCTCTTTCTCTCCTCCACTACTGTTCTTGCATCTGCACGTCTAACTTCCCGTGCAAATTCTCTTTCCATTTCTGCTACCTGCTGGGGTCTTACAACCGCCTGGGATGCCGGTGTTTCTGCTACCTGCTCCAACAATCCGTTTAATTTGGAAAGTTCGGATTCGGTATCGACTTCTGAATCAAGAGTATTCACTACCATGTCATCGTTTTCAAGCGTATCCTGATCAGTTAGATTTTCACTTTCCTCCGGCATCAGTTCATTCACTGCCTGTGAAAAATCGTCTTTGAACTCCTTAAAAAAACCCATTTCATGTCCTCCATTTTTTAATTCTACTGCTGATCCACACTTACTGCCTCAATATGCTGGACTACAGTTGTATTCTCATCTATCGGTAAAATCTCAGCTCCCATACCTTGTAACGCTTCAATCATCGGTTCTAACGCTTTCACCGTAGAGACCTTTGCCTGCGCATCGTGCATAAGAACAACAGATGTTGTATATTTTACTACATCTGTCATGACATTTTCAA
>CAYQRG010000148.1:0-5254 GCA_964419645.1 uncultured Eubacterium sp. | reverse complement strand
ATAATCTCCCCAGGCTTCACCTCATGGTCATAATCTTCGGAATAAAAACTGTTTAACCCTTCTTCCATAAGATCTTCCGCCAGACGTTTTGCCCTGGTTCTGGAACCGGATAACAGAATAACCCCATAGTTTTTCTTTTTATATAGTTTTAAGTCTTTTACCAGAAGTTCAAAACTGTTGTTGTAGGCAGAGATGCTTCTGGCAGAGATTCCATAACAGGAAAGAGGAGCAAGCTCTCCTCCCCGCAGTTCCAGAGCCGCAAGAGATACACACCTTTTTCTCTGTATCTTCGCCGCCGTTTCCCCACAGGTAAACAAAGCTTCCATCTGCCCCGGCAGAATATATCCTTTTTCCAGACGCAGCTTCATGCTTTCTGAAAATTCCTGTTCTGTCATGCGCCCTCTTTCTGCGCACCGCTCTGCCTCATCCAGAAAAATAAGGGTATCTTCCTCTTCCAAATAATCCAGCAGTGAAACACAGTCCTGGTCAAAATAAGTCAGGTAGGCATCAATACCGTCGACACCCGCCCTCTCCAAAATCTCCTCTAAAATCTCCCCAGAAGCCTGTTTAATCCTGGCAGCCTCTTCCGTTTTCATCTCCTTGCGGTACCGGTTGTACAGCCGGTCTGCATCTTCTTTGATTCGCTGCACACCTGCATCCTTTTCCCGTTCAGTCAAAATCAACTCCGCCGCAGGATAAATCTCAATACTTTCCATATTTTCAATGGAACGCTGGCTTTCCACGTCAAAACTCCGCAGGGAATCTATCTCATCCCCCCACAACTCCATTCGATAGGGATTCTCCTCCGTCAGCGGAAACACATCAATAATACCGCCCCGGATTGCAAACTGTCCTGCGGTTTCCACCTGATAAACTGCCTCATAGCCCATAGCAGTCAGTTTTCTGCGAAACTGTTCCAAATCGATTTCATCGCCTACAGAATAACTTCTCACAGCCCGAATAAACTTCTCCGGATTTGGCATGCGGTTCATCAGCGCATCATAAGTTGTGACCAGCGTAACCTTGCTTTGCTCCGCAATCTGCCGCAGCGCAAAAATCCGCTCCCTAGTCAGCACATTGCCCCGCAGATCCGACTGATAAAACAAAATATCTTTTGCCGGATAGTAAACTGCTGATTTATCAAAAAACAGATATTCTTCGTAAATCTCTCTGGCTCTCTGCTCATTAAACGTAACAATAATTTTATTTTTAAAATCATTCCCAATGCCGTACATCAAATGCGGTTTCTGGGAATCAATACAGCCGGAAATCATGCGGATTCCCGGTTCTTTGTTAAGCTGCGCCTCTAATCGGGAAATTTCTTCCATAGATCGCAGCGGTTCTAAAAATGCCCTCATATTACTCCCGTTTCTTTGCATTAAATTCATTCATGGCACGATTGGTTTCCTCCTGCACCATATATTCTGCCGCGGACACTGCATCCTTTATGGCATCCTCCACGAGTCTGCGTTCTTCCTTTGAAAAATGCCCCAGCACATGGTCTGCCAGATCCCAGCCTTCCGGTTTTGCTCCCACGCCTACTTTGATCCTGGAGAAATCGCTGCTGCCGGTTCTTGCAATGATGCTTTTGATCCCGTTATGGCCTCCCGCGCTTCCCTTTGTACGAATGCGGATATTGCCGGGATTTAAACTGATATCATCAAAAATAACAATCAGATCCTGCGCCGGATCCAGTTTATAGAAATGCAAAATGTCCGCAATGCTGTCTCCGCTTAAATTCATATATGTCTGAGGTTTCACTAACAGCACCCGTACTCCTGCCACAATCCCCCTGCCGCAGATTGCTTTGTGCTTTTTTTCATTCATGCTGATATTATATTTCGCCGCCAGTGCGTCAATGACATCAAATCCCACATTATGGCGCGTATTTTCATACTTCCTGTCAGGATTTCCAAGTCCTGCTATTACATACATAATTTTATCCTCCACGGAATCTTTTTTAAAAATCAGTTTTCGTAATTTTTCTAACATCATACACTCCCTTATAAAAGTCGGATTTTATTCTAACGTAAAAAAAAAGATTTTTCAACTTTTGCTGAAAAATCATCTTTCATACACGAAAATCCCCTCGCCAGAAGGCGAGGGGATTCTATTTTATTCACCCATAGTTATAATTTCTGCCTGATATTTCTCTAAGATCAAATTCTGAATCTTTTCCCTGGTATCTGAATTAATCGGATGCGCCACATCGCGATACTCCCCATCAGCAGCTTTGCGGCTCGGCATTGCTATAAACAAACCCCTTTCGCCTTCAATCACCTTAATATCATGTACCACAAATTCTTCGTCAATCGTAATTGACACGACGGCTTTCATTTTGCCTTCTTTTTCAACCTTTCGAATCCTTACATCTGTAATCTGCATACTCCTATGCCCCCTTCTCCTTTCTCTTATCCAGCATTTAGATTGTAACATAAGTCGCATTCCGTAACTATGAAACCTCCGGCTAAATAGCTACTTAGATTACATAACATATCTGGCATTGTCTTCACAGACAACTTTAACTGCTTCATTCCCGCAATAATAAGTGTTGGCACGCAACGTATTACGGCTTTCCACGATACAATTCTCTATATGTGTGTTATCTCCAATATATACATCATTTAATATGATGGAATTCTTGATCACACAATTCTTGCCCACAAAGGTTTTCTTAAACAGAATGGAATTCTCCACCTTGCTGTTAATGATACATCCGCTGGCTACTAAACTGTTCCGCACATCAGAGCCTGCGTTATATTTTGCCGGTGGAAGATCATCTACCTTGGTAGCAATCTTTGGCTCGTCACGGAAGAAGAACTTCCGAACTTCCGGTTTCAGGAAATCCATATTGGTCTGATAGTAAGAATCTACAGATGCAATATTGTTCCAGTAGGTCTTTAATTTGTATCCGTAAATCCGTTTCATATTCTTATAACGGATCAAAATATCCGATACAAAATCATAGCGCTCTTCTTCTGCGCACCGCTCTAACATCTCGATCAACTGACGGCGGCGGATAATATAAATACCTGTGGAAATCGTATTGGAGCTTGCCATCATCGGTTTCTCTTCAAATTCCACAATCCTTGATTCTTCGTTCATCCGAACAATTCCGTATCGGCTGACATCTGTTCCTGCCGGCATATCCTTGCATACAATTGTGATATCCGCTTTCTTTTCAATATGATAATCCAACAGCTCATTAAAATCTACTTTATAAATGCAGTCTCCGCTGGAAATGATCACATATGGCTCATGACGTCTCCGCAGGAAATCAATATTCTGATACATGGCATCGGCAGTTCCCCGATACCACCAGTTATTCGTCGCTGTAACCGTCGGGGTAAATGTATAAAGACCTCCCTGCTTTCTTCCGAAGTCCCACCATTTCGAAGAGCTTAAGTGTTCATTTAAAGATCTTGCATTATACTGTGTCAGAACTGCTACGGTATGAATACGGGAACTGCTCATACTGCTCAATGCAAAATCAATACAACGATAGCTTCCGCCTACCGGCATTGCTGAAACTGCTCTGTGATTCGTCAGCTCCTGCATACGGTTGCTGCTGCCTCCTGCGAGAATGATTCCTAATGCCTTCATTTTTCCTCACCTGCCTTAATAATATATTCTCCTCCGGCAAGTACACCGTCCGGATAGTCCTCTTTTTCTGTCACGCCGGCAATTGCTGTATTCTTGCCTATCTGTACTTTCGATGGTATATAGGAATTTTCTCCAATGGTAACCAGACCAAATGCGTAGATCTCCGCATGCAGCTTGCTCGTTGCATCTTCTCCGATTCCCATCTGCACCTCATCACCGACCTCACAATCTTCAGCAATGATTGCTTTGTTGATGGAACAGTTTTCTCCGATCTTGGTATCTTTCATAATAATGGAGTCTTTTATTACCGTTCCTTTTCCAATGGTTACTCCGGCACCGATTACGGAATGATATACTTCTCCGAAAATCTCTGTTCCTTCACCGATAATACTCTTCTCGATAATGGACTCAGAAGAAATGTACTGAGGCTCTACATTATCTGTTTTCGTGTAGATCTTCCAGTATTCTTCGTATAAATTAAATTCCGGGATCAGATCTACCAGCTCCATATTTGCCTCCCAGTAGGAGCCTAAAGTTCCAACATCTTTCCAGTATCCGTTATATTCATACGCAAATAATCGCTTGCCGCCTTCATGGCAATACGGAATAACATGTTTTCCAAAATCACAATTGTTCTGGTCTTTCTTAGCGATCAACGCATCCCTGAGCACGCTCCAGGTAAAAATATAAATACCCATAGATGCCAGATTACTTCTGGGATTCTCCGGTTTCTCCTCAAATTCGAGAATCTTTCTGTTCTCGTCTGTGATCACGATACCAAACCGGCTAGCCTCCTCAATGGGTACCGGCATCGCTGCGATCGTAACATCTGCCTGGTTCTCCCTGTGGAAATCCAGCATAACTTCATAATCCATTTTGTAGATGTGGTCACCTGAAAGGATCAGCACATATTCCGGATTGTAACTTTCAATATAACTTAAGTTCTGATAAATCGCATTTGCCGTGCCTGTATACCATTCGCTGCTGTCGCTCTTCTCATATGGAGGCAAAACGGTTACTCCTCCATTATTCCGATCCAAATCCCACGGAATACCGATTCCGATATGGGAATTCAATCTCAGCGGCTGGTACTGTGTCAAAACCCCGACTGTATCAATTCCTGAATTAATACAGTTACTCAAGGGGAAATCAATAATACGGTACTTGCCGCCGAATGCTACTGCAGGTTTCGCTACATTGGCTGTCAGAACTCCAAGCCGGCTTCCCTGACCTCCTGCTAATAGCATTGCCATCATTTTTTTTCGAATCATCTCACTCACCTCTTGTCAACTTTCATTATGTGATAAGTCGATTATAGCATACTTATCATTTTTTGTACAACACTTTTCACAAGTTAGAACCCGTTTTTTGCATATTTTTGTAAATTTTAACGAATTTCCAAAAAAGAAATAGTTGGTTATAATATATACAAATAACAAATTTTTATAATCAAGATTGGACAGGTAAAGATTATGTATCAAATCAACTTCAGTGAACCCATTCACATTCATTTTATTGGCATTGGGGGCATCAGCATGAGCGGGCTTGCCGAAATCCTTTTAGAAGAAGGCTTTACGGTTTCCGGTTCCGATGCAAAAGAGTCTCCTCTAACGGCACAGTTGATTGCCCACGGAGCGCACATTTCCTACCC
>CAYQRG010000147.1:0-5257 GCA_964419645.1 uncultured Eubacterium sp. | reverse complement strand
GGATATAAAAACCGGTTCCGCCTGCTAGAATGGGGATTCTTTGTTTTGCGTAAATTTCTGCCATATATTTTTTTGCAAGGCTTTGAAAAAGCACAATATTAAACTCTTCTTCCGGCATTAGTTCGTCAATCAGATAATGGGGAATCCCTTTCATTTCTTCCGGGCGGATTTTGGCAGAACCAATATCCATATGGCGGTATACCTGCATGGAATCTGCAGAAATGATCGATCCCTTTATTTTTTCTGCCAGTTTTATGGACAAACCGGTCTTTCCCGAGGCAGTCGGCCCGGAAAGTATGATCAGTGGTGGCTTCATATTATACAATCCTTTTAAATTTTTTCTCCAATTCCTGTTTTGTCATGGCGATGATGGTCGGTCTGCCATGGGGACAGAAATAGGGATTTTCCAGTTCTAAAAGCTCTGCGATCAGTGCTTCTGCCTCCTGTCGCTTTAAGGTATGATTTCCTTTTACGGCTGCTTTACAGGACATGGAGGCAATCTTTTCTAGCACAAGTTCCGGCGTGGAGGCTTTTTTGATTTCCTCATGGGAATCTAAGATTTCCAGCAGAATTTGTTTGGGGTTTAGATCAAAGAGATTGCCGGGAACGCCGCAGACGGCATATTCCTTTCCGCCAAAGGGCTCTATCTCAAAACCGAAACGCTGCAATTGCTCTTGATAAATAGAAAGGGCCTCTTCTTCCTGAGGATCTAATGTTAAAATAACAGGCGGCGATATCAGCTGAGTCGTATGAGTTCGGTTCTTCAGGGATGAAAGGGTTCGTTCATACAACACTTTTTCATGGGCGGCGTGCTGGTCGATGATAAAAAGTTTTCCGTCGTATTCCACAAGCCAGTAGGTATCAAATACCTGGCCGATGATTTTATGCTGTTTTCTGGCCTGTTCGGATAGGAATTTGCCCTCATACTGAATTTCTTCCTGTATGTATTCTACCGGATTTTCGATAAAATCGGAGGTTTTCGAGGTGCTTTTTTCTGAATTTTCTGGTTTATTCAACTGTGATGTACTTAATTCTGGATTTTGCGTATTTCGTATTTGAGATACTATTTTTGCTTGTTGGTTTTGCGTATCATTTATCTGATGCAGATTTGAATCACAGTTCTGCAATCCTTTTATCTGCGATAAGTTTGCGGTCTCATTTGGCAGTTCTTTTTGATGTAATATATTTGCTGTCTGACTTTGCAGTTCTTTCTGCTGTGATATATTTGCTGCCTGACTTTGTAATCCTGTGGACTTTGATCTGCTTGTATCCTGATCTTGCTTTCCTGACTGCGTTGTTGCGCCAACTGACTGATTTCTGCCGGTTTGTCCTTTTGTATATTTAGGCTCATAGGGAGAATCTTTCCGTACAGATGCAGCCAACTGCTCCATTCTCTTTTTTTCAAAAGGTTCCGGAATCGCCTGTCTGTTAGAAACGGCTGCTTTCTCTTTTTTCTTTTCGCTGTCCGCTCCTATGGATACAGATTTGATGTGGTCTCTATGGATTAAATTTTCTCTGATACAAGTATAAAGCTTTTGATAAATTTCTTCATTCCTGCTAAAACGCAGTTCCATTTTGGTGGGATGCACATTGACATCCAGCAACTGTCCGTCAAAGTTAAAATACAGTACGCAAAACGGATACTGATGCTGCATTAGAAAATTTTTATAGCCGTCTTCCAAGCTTTTTGCAATCAGAGAGCTTTTGATGTACCGTCTGTTGATAAAATAATGTTCAAAATTCCGGTTGCCTCTGGATACTTCCGGTTTTCCGATAAATCCTGTTATCTCAAACAGTTCATTCCTGTCGTTTATCTCAATCAGAGAGGAGGTGATATCCCTGCCATAAATCTGGTAGATGACATCTTTTGCATTGGAATTCCCGGAGGTATGGAGTTTGATCTGGTTATTGATAATCAGTTTAAAAGAAATATCCGGTCTGGATAGAGCCAGCCTCTCCACTAAAGTATTGATATAGCCTGCTTCTGTCTGGGCCGTTTTTAAAAATTTTCTTCTGGCTGGCGTATTATAAAACAGATCCCTTACCAAAAAAGTCGTTCCGTCAGGAGCGCCGATCTCTTCTTTTTCCTTTTCCACAGAGCCTTCGATGACATACCGGATGCCTGTCAGCTGGGGCACAGTTTTTGTGATCAACTCTACTCTGGCAACGGCGGCAATGCTGGAAAGCGCCTCACCCCGAAATCCCAGGGAAGATACGGTAAGAAGGTCTTCTACCGATTTGATCTTACTGGTAGAATGGCGCAAAAACGCCATGGGAACCTGGTCTTTTTCAATGCCCAAGCCGTTGTCTGTAATACGGATCAGAGAGGTTCCGCCGTCTTTGATCTCAACTGTGATCGCCGTCGCGCCTGCATCCATGGAATTTTCGATTAATTCTTTTACTACAGAAGAAGGCCTCTCAATGACTTCCCCGGCTGCGATTTTATCAATTGTTTCCTGATTTAATAATATAATTTCTGCCACATCTGCCTCCTTGGTATTACCAGCGGTTTTTGATTTTGTTCTGCAGCTCATAAAGCTTATTCATCGCCTCAATCGGCGTCAGATGGCTGATATCCACATCTCTTAATTCCGCAATAATGTCATCGTCTTTTACGGTGTCAAACAAAGACATCTGAGCTAAATCCACCTCATCCAAAGATGCTTTTTTCTTTTTGGGAACGGCATCCACCGAAATATTTTTCGCAATATCTGAGATGTCGTTGGCGCTTAATTCTTCCACAATGGCCTTTGCCCTCTCCAAAACAGAATCCGGCAGCCCGGCCAGTTTTGCCACCTGAATGCCGTAACTTTTGTCGGCACCGCCGGAGACGATCTTTCTTAAGAATACAATATCGTCTCCCCGCTCTTTGACAGCGATGCAGTAATTGTTGACGTTATTTAATTTTCCTTCCAGTTCCGTCAGCTCGTGATAATGTGTCGCAAATAATGTTTTGGCCCCTAATAATTTCGGATTGCTGATGTGCTCCACCACTGCCCAGGCAATGCTAAGGCCGTCAAAAGTGCTTGTGCCCCGGCCGATTTCATCTAATACAAGGAGGGATTTTGAAGTGGCATTTCTTAGAATATTGGCTACTTCCGTCATCTCCACCATAAAGGTGCTCTGTCCGCTGGCGAGATCGTCCGATGCGCCTACCCTTGTAAAGATCCTGTCTACGATTCCGATGTTGGCGGAGTCCGCAGGAACAAAGCTGCCGATCTGAGCCATTAAGACAATCAGCGCGCTCTGGCGCATATAGGTGGATTTTCCTGCCATATTGGGACCGGTAATAATGGAGATCCGCCGTTTGTTGTTATCCAGATAAGTGTCGTTATTGATAAACATTTCATTATGTATCATTTTCTCCACCACCGGGTGACGGCCGCCTTTGATATCAATGACGCCTTTTTCATTTAATTTCGGCCGGCAGTAATGGTTCTGCTCCGCTATATAGGCAAGGGATGCCAGAACGTCTAAAGTTGCCACTGCTTTTGCTGTTTTCTGGATACGGGAAACTTCTTTTGCCACAGAATCCCTGATCTCCCGGAACAGATCGTATTCTAAAGCAATCAGTTTATCTTCTGCGCCCAGAATGACATTTTCCAGCTCTTTTAATTCCGGCGTGATGTACCGCTCTGCATTTGACATTGTCTGCTTTCTTGTAAAATAATCCGGCACAAGATTTTTGTAGGAATTTGTCACTTCCAGATAATAGCCAAATACTTTGTTATATTTGATCTTCAGATTTTTAATTCCGGTTTTATCCCGTTCCTTTGCCTCTAATTCGGCAAGCCAGGTTTTCCCTTCTGTCCGGGCATTTTTTAAACGGTCTACCTCTTCGTTATAGTGTTCTTTTATAATGCCGCCGTCATGTACCTGTATGGGAGCATCTTCGCTAATGCTGGATTCGATCGTTTCAAGAATATCTTCTAAGGTATCCATGCTGTCCGTAATTTCCTGCAGCAAGGGCGCGGAAAAATCCTTTAGAAGGCTTTTGATCGGCGGCAGCATTTGAATCGAATTTTTAAATGCAATGAGATCTCTGGGATTGGCTGTCTGATAGGTTACTCTGG
The DNA here is from genome assembly GCA_964419645.1 of uncultured Eubacterium sp. GTDB lineage: Bacteria > Bacillota > Clostridia > Lachnospirales > Lachnospiraceae > Roseburia_B. Next base: position 1,184 of record CAYQRG010000147.1, on the reverse strand, counting down.
TGATCAGACGCTCCAGGTCATAAATAGGGTTTAGGTACTCTCTTAATTCTTCTCTTGTGATCATCTGGCCATACAGCTCTTCTACGGCATCTAACCGCTTTGTAATCCGGTCTTTTTCAATCAAAGGCTGTTCCACATAAGAACGCAGCATTCTAGCTCCCATAGCTGTTTTGGTCTTATCCAAAACCCATAAAAGAGAACCTCTTTTTGCTTTTTCCCGTAAAGTCTCTACCAGTTCCAGATTCCTTCTGGTGGAGCTGTCGATAATCATAAAAGCCCCTGTCATATACGGGTGGATTTCTGTCATATGGGCCAGAGAGTTCTTCTGGGTTTCGTAGAGATACTTCAGCAGGGAACCTGCAGCTATGCTGCCGCTTGGAAAATCATGAAGGCCGATTCCTTCCAGGCTGTGTATATGAAAATGTTCTTTTAATGTGCCAATGGACGCATCTTCGCTGAAATACCAGGCTTCCAAAGAATTGACGCAGATATTCAGGCGGTTTGTAATGTCCTCCATATCAATGCCGCTCATGTAAAAGGCTTCGTTGCAGATAATTTCTGCCGGATTGTATTTGTTCATTTCATCCAGCAGTTTCCGTTCGGTATCCACTTCTGTTACAAAATAATCCCCTGTACTGACATCAGCAATGGAAACGCCGTATTTGTCAGCCAGATAGACAATGCACATAATATAATTGTTTTTGGACTCGTCAAGAGCCTGGCTGTCCGTATTTGTACCCGGCGTTACAACCCGGATGACTTCTCTTTTTACGATTCCCTTTGCCGTTTTGGGATCTTCCACCTGTTCGCAGATTGCTACTTTAAAACCTTTTTTTACCAGCTTATTCAGATATCCTTCCACTGCATGGTAGGGAACGCCGCACATGGGAGCCCGTTCCACAGTTCCGCAGTTTTTTCCCGTTAAGGTAAGTTCTAATTCTTTGGAGACTGTTTTGGCATCTTCAAAAAACATTTCATAGAAATCGCCCAGACGATAAAACAAAATACAGTCTTTATAATCTTCTTTTACTTCCAGATATTGCTGCATCATTGGCGTATATTCACTCAAAATTTTTCTTCCTTCCATTTGTACATTTTTGACTGCTCTTTTTTCCAAATTACTGCGCATTATTTCAGCGCATAAAGGGATACCCGAAGGGTATTTCCATTGCTGACCCCGTCAG
>CAYQRG010000146.1:0-5305 GCA_964419645.1 uncultured Eubacterium sp. | reverse complement strand
GAAACAGAGCAATAGCTTAAAAGAGGAAATCGAAGCACAGAAAAAGACAGAAAGCGAGATACAAAAAGCAGCAGATGCGCTGACCGATCTTGGAGAGAAAATAAAAAAACAGGAAGAGCAGATTGCGGCCTTAGAAGGACGAGATCAGTTACTGGAGCAGGCAAAAGCAATCCGGCAGGATTTAAGTGAGACACAGGAAGCATTAGAAAGTGGCAACGCAGGTTTTACAGAAGTAAGAGAGCAGATCAAACAGGCAGAAAGCAGGCTAAAAGAGCTGCAGGAGGCAGAGAGGCATCTAGCAGAAGCGGAACAGAAGCGTATCAAAGAACAAAAAGAGCTGGAAAACGCTGCGGAAGAAGAAGCAAACTGCAGATATGCGGCCGAAATGGCGAAGGAGAGACTTTTGAATTTTGAAGCGCTTTCTGACAGCCGGCAGACATTAGAAAAGGAAACGGCAGACCTTTTAGAAAAATGCAGAAAAATCAAAGAACAAGCAGAGGAAAAAGAAAAAGAGCTCTCCCTTTTGAAAGAAGAGCAAAAAGAGATTTCTGATACAGACGCCAGAATGTATCGTCTGAGCCAGAAACAAAACGAATTGTCAGAGCAGACAAAAGCCTTAAAAGAGCTGCAGGAAAGTTTAAAGAAATCAGAAGAACACCAGACAAAACTTTTCAATGCACAAAAAGATTATCAGATATCATTTGAAGAAAAATCAAAGGCAGAATCAAAATATCGCGATATGGAACAGCGTTTCTTAAATGCACAGGCAGGACTTCTGGCAAAAGATTTAGAAGAGGGGCAGGCGTGTCCGGTTTGCGGTGCCACACATCATTTCAAATTAGCAGTTATTCCAAAAGACGTGCCCGGGAAAGAAGAACTGGATCAGGAAATGAAACAACTCACAGAAATACAGGCACAAACAGAGCGTTTGAGCGCAGCGGCAGGGCATCTGGCAGAACAGAAAAAAGAGCTGGAAGAGAACATAGACGCACAGGCGGAACAGATTTTTGGATACATAGAAAATGACAGGCAGAAATTGGCAGAAGGCATTGCCCACCGACAGGCACAAATTATAGAAGAAGAACAAACTGTGAAGCAGGAGATCAAAATAGCCGAAAAGCATCAGAAAAGAATCTTAAAACTTCAGGTAGAAATTCCGGAAAAAGAGGAAGAGAAAAAGAGATTGGAAGAAGCTCATCAGAAAGAAGAGAGAGATTTTGCGGCGAAAAACGGGCAGCTTGCAGAACAAAACAGACGGTGGGAAGCAATGCTTTTAGAACTGAAACTTCCGGATACTGTGCAGAGGAATGTGCCGTGTGTGGAGTCTTATTTGAAAGAGAATCTAAGCATATGCGAAGAGCGGCAGGCGCAGGCAAAGCAAAAGAAACAGCGTCTGGATATTTTGAAAGAAGAAGCGGAAACACAGAAAGAAGAGAAACAGAAATTAGAACACACAATTGCAGAGAGCCTGCAGAAGCAAGCAGAATTAAATGGCCGAGAGAAAGCGCTGCATGAGCAGATTGAAAAAAATAAGAAAGAAGCAGGCCTTGTTTTAGAGCGGGCAAAAATATATCTAAGGTATGAGGATAGAGAAGAGAATCCTATGCCGGAATTATCTGATCTGATCAGTGCTATTTGTACCTATCAAAAGATGTTGAAAACACAAGAAGATGCCCTTTCAAAAGAAATCGAATTGCGAAAGCATCTGGAGGAAGAAAAGCACAGACAGGAAGAGCAGAAAAAACAGAACGAAGAAAATATGCATGAGCTTGAAAAGAATCTGGAAGGCATCAAAGGAAAGTGCAGAGAAAAGAAAGAAGGGATTTTCCAAACGCTTTTGATGCATGATGTAACGCTCAAAGAACGTGTTTCCTCTGTTTTCGATTTGTCAGAAGAAGCATTAAACGGTATGGCAGAGGAAACGCAGGAGAAATTGGAAGAGCGGTTAAGTTCCCTGAAAAAAGATCTGAAAGAAAATCAGGAAAAGCTGCAAAGGAAACAACGTCTGGAAGAGGCAATTCCAAAAACAAAGACAAGTTTAAAAGAGAAGGAAGACTGTCTCAGAGAAACGGAGCTTTCTCTTACGAGGGACGAAGAAAAATTAAAAAACAGGAATGCAAAACTGGAAGAACTCAAAGGCCAGCTAAAATTTGAGTCAAAAGAAGAGGTACAGGAAAGCATACAGGAAAAAGAAAAGCAAAAGAAAGAGCTTAACGATTCGCTGGAATTAGCGCAGCAGGAGTATCAAAACCGCCAGACAGAAAATCATCGTTTTGCCACTGAGATCAAAATGTTAGAAAAACAGATTTCAGAAGCCGGTGAAGCAGCATCCTATTCCGAAGCAGAAATTCTTGACAGAAAGGAAAAACTGCAGGAAGAAAAAACGTATTTAACAGATAAATGGAATCAAAAAGACAGGGCATATCATAACAATCAGCAGATTTTTGATCAGGTAAAAACGAAGCAGGGTGAAATTGCAGAGGTAGAAAAAAAGTGCCAGTGGATGAAAGCTCTTTACGATACGGCAAGGGGTGATTTGAAAGGCAAGCAGCGAATCAATTTTGAAACGTATATTCAGATGACTTATTTTGAACGAATTATACGAAGGGCAAATCTGCGTCTGCTTACGATGAGCGGCGGGCAGTATGAGCTGAAACGGGCGGAAGATGAAGAAAATTCTGATAACAGAAAAAAAGCTGGGCTTGAGCTTTGTGTACGTGACCATTACAACGGAACAGAACGCAGCGTAAAAACCCTGTCCGGCGGAGAATCCTTCCAGGCATCTTTGTCACTTGCACTGGGGCTGTCAGATGAAATTCAGTCGAATGCCGGAGGAATCCGTTTGGATTCGATGTTTGTGGATGAGGGATTTGGTTCATTGGATGAAACATCTTTGAGCCAGGCGATGAATGCATTGGTGAGCCTTACGGAAGGAAATCGTCTGGTGGGAATTATTTCCCATGTTGCGGAGCTGAAAGAGCGGATTGAAAACAAAGTGGTTGTTACGAAGAAAAGAGGAGAGGATGGAATCAGCAGTGATGCGAAGGTGGTGACCGGGTAAGTGTATTCGTAAATGGGAGAAATGATTGAAAAGAAAACGGATGTATTGTATAATTTATGCAGATGTCACTAGTTGTAAAAGCAAAATGATGAGGGAGCTACTATGGGTTTAAAATTGACAAAACATTTATGGAAACGAGGGCTTAGTATGGCACTGTCGGCGGTTATGGCTGTTACGCTGCTTCCTGCCGTTTCGCCTTCGGCGGCAACACTTTCTGAGACGGCGTCTCAAAAACCTAAAATTTTTAAGGCAGGCAGTATTTCTGCGACAGCGGATACGATTACGTATGATGAACCATATGCGGCAGGCACCGCAGGAAGCCAGAAGTTTCGTATTCCGTGTCTGATCACATTGGAAAACGGAGACCTTTTATCTGTCGTGGATGCAAGGTGGACGACGGTCAAAGACGGGGGCGGATTAGATACCATGGCTTCTGTATCCAGCGACGGAGGAAAGACCTGGAACTACAGTTTTCCGCTGTTTTTCCCGGACAGTGACGGGTATATTGGAACCCCCATTGCAGATCCGAGAAGTTCAAAAGCTACTACGATCATAGATCCAGGCATTGTAGAGGGACCAGACGGGACGATTTATTGTTTCGTAGATGTGAATCCTACTAACTGCACAACCTTATTCAAGAAAATAACTACAGGCACGGGATTTGTAACCGTAAATAACAAACGATGCCTTGCCTTGACCGATGAGTATGGGAATGTCGATATAGAGCCGACAGATGAAGATAGCAATCTGACATACTATCCATATTATGTGGATGATTTTGATGAGGATGGATATGCGAAAATCCGACGCAGAGACAATGGTGACGCTTTAGATTATGTTGTAGATGAATGGTATAATATCTATCGTGTAGATGAGAATGGTGTGTATCGAGACGATTTGACGCAGAAACAGATTGCCGATGATAGCGGTGCGGTAAATGAAGATGTTGATATCCAGCAGAACTGCTATTATGAAAATTCAAAATTCCATGTTTACCGCATCGGATATATCTGGCTGCTGACCTCCAAAGACCATGGAAGGACATGGGAAGCTCCCAGAAATATCAATGACCAGGTGAAGAGGCATACGGGTGAAAAAGCGATTTTGGTTTCTCCGGGACGAGGACTTACGACCAGTGACGGCACAATTGTAATAGGATTTTATAACAGCCATGACGAGGAAGAAAATTCCAGCCTGGTTTGGTCCGATGATAACGGAGAAACCTGGAAACGCAGCAACGATGTGCCAGGATCTGAGGATGAAGGATTTGAGACCTCTGAGAATGAAATTGTGGAACTTTCGGATGGCACGCTTCGGATGTTCGTGCGGAATTATAATGGGAAAATATGCTATGCGGACGCAGTGAGGAACGAGCAGGGGGATTATGAGTTTTCGACTTTGATCCAAACGGAATTCAGCGCTTATGCCAGATGTAATCTTACCGCAATTACTTACTCCAAAAAGATTGACGGAAAGCAGGTTGTTCTTCTCGCCTGTCCCACCGGCGATAATCGTGGAAACGGAAAGATTTTTACATTGCTGATAAATGAAGACGAGGAACATACCATGGAGCTTGCCAATGAATTTGCGATACCTGAAGCAGTTGGCAATAATGCTTTTGCATACTCCTGTTTGACAGAGCTTGATGACGGTTCGCTGGCATTGCTGTGGGAGCCGAACAGCGCTAATACTATGAATTTTAGTAAGTTTGATATAGATGATGTTGTACCATATGAATTTGATGTGGTAAATGTTGAACTTTCAAAGGGAGAGACTTATACAAGAAACTATAACAGAAAAAATGCTTCCGGCATCACGGTGCCTGCAGATGAAGAGATTGTGGAAATTTCTCTCACTGACAATGGCATTTCTATTAAGGCTCTTGTTGACAGAGGTTATACGGAAGCGGTTATTGATAATCAGCGGTATAAAATAAATATTATAGATGATACCATTGCACTATCCATTGGCGACACTTATGAGATTACAGATGTTGAAACAGATCCCGGCAGTGTGGCTTCAGACATAGTAACGGTAGCAGCGGAACCTACTCAGACAGGATATTTTTATAGCCATGCATCCAATGTGAATAACTCCATAACTGCGTTTTCCTCTGAGCGGGAAAGCGGAAAACGTCTTTCGGAAGCGGAATTTACATTCGTAGCCTCCGGCGATCAATGGAATATTTATAATGAGTATACAAAACAATATTTAGCAGTCACCGGGGCAGTGGAATATTTTGGA
>CAYQRG010000145.1:3661-5306 GCA_964419645.1 uncultured Eubacterium sp. | reverse complement strand
TGGGCTTTCCTCATACAAATTTATAAATCCCGGAATGTCATCCGTATTTGAGTTGCTGACAGGTGTAAAAGGTCCCTTGATGCTGCTGCTGGTGCCCACAACCAGTCCCTGCTCTGCCGAGATCCACATTACGTATTGATTTTGCGCTTCGTTATAGAGTACTTTTGGATGTGCGCCCTGGATATTCCATATGATGCCTTCGTAATCCCAGTTGTATAAGTCAGAAGAGCTGTATAAGTGGACGCCCGCTTCGGCCTCTTCGTCTTCGGCCTTCTCCAGGTCATCTACGCCAAACCAGTACCACTTCGTGATGCCGTCTTCCGTAAACTGCCGGACTTCGCCGCCGCATGCCATAACCCGCTCACCGTTTGTGTCATATAAGATCTCGCCGGAGAGCCCGTCAATGGAATCGTATTGCCCGGAAGTTTTTGTTTTGGGATCAGTTTCTGTATTTTGTTCTATGTTTTCTGAGACTGCCCAAAAAGACGTTGCCGGAAACAATAGTGATAGGGAAAGAATTGCTGCAGTTGTTATGCGAAAAACGTTTTTCAATAATTTTTTCCTCATAGACTTCCTCCTGTAATAAGCTTCGCTTTTGCTATAATAAATATATGATAAATTCACAGATATTTCAACCGCTTTTGCGAAAGGACAAAGTCCGTTTTATCCGGGTTGGGATTCATTTTCTTTTGGAAAATATTTCCGGCAGGTAAACAGAAACAGTACAATTGCAAGGGCAGTGGCCAGGTAGTCTGTAAGGGGCTGCGCTGCAGCAAGCATGGTGGCAGAGTCAAAAATTTTCCGAAACAGAAACAGTACCGGAAGAAAGATGATACCCTGGCGGCTAATGGAAAGAATCAGGGCAGGAAGAGCAGCTCCGGTGGATTGGATGGCGTTGATAAATACGAACAGTATGCCCATGACCGGTCCGGAATAAATATAGATGCGAGCAAATGACATTCCATAGGAAAATGCATTTGGATCGTCTAAAAACGCATGTACCAGAGGGTCTGCTCCGCAGTAACAGATGACAGTCATAATAACGCTTAATCCAAAAGCGAGGATCAGCGAGAATTTAAGCACTGCCATATAACGCTTTTTGTTTCCTGCGCCGAAACAGTAGCCAAGGACGGGCTGGATGCCGGTGCCAAGTCCGATTAAAAGCATTACTACAATCATATTGACCTTCATTGCCACGCCGAGCCCGGCAACAGCCATATCACCATAGTGGAACATCAGATTGTTAATTACGATATTAGAAACGCTCATTAATATACTGTTTAAGGATGCCGGAATGCCAATGGCAAGAACGCCGGAAGCAATGCCGTTTCTAGCCTGGTAATATTTCGGATGAATGGAAAGCACTGCATTTTTGGAAACCAGATGGCAGATGTAAAAAATAGCCGCAAAGATATTTCCAAGGACAGTGGCAACGGCTGCTCCGGCTACATTCCAGCCGAAACCGAGGATCATAATAGGGTCTAATATAATATTGATCAGATTTCCAATCAGCATTCCAAACATGGCGACGTTTGCCTTTCCTTCGGCGCGGATGATATTACTGAAGGTGTTGCCGATAATCAGAAATGGAATGGATGTGGAAACGATGCGCAGATATTGGGAGGCATATCCTATGGTGTCATCA
>CAYQRG010000145.1:0-3651 GCA_964419645.1 uncultured Eubacterium sp. | reverse complement strand
TCGGCTCACCGGTTCGGCAAAAATAAATATAACAATCATTGCAATAATGCCAATGCCAAGTCCGGTCCAGAAACAGAAAGAAGAGGTGGTTTTTGCCTTTTCTGTTTTGCCTTCACCAAGGGATCTGGATATCAGAGAGGTGCCGCCTATGCCAAAAAGCATTCCGATTGCCATGAATAAGAGGAATGCCGGAGTCGCTACAGAAATGGCAGCGACCATATAGGCATTTTTGGTCTGTCCTATGAAAAAAGTGTCTGCCAGATTGTAAACCAGAACCATGATCATACTGACAATCGATGGAACGATATTACTGATAACTGCTTTGGGTACCGGGGCATCCCGGAATATTTCTGTTGTTTTGTCCTGCATAATAAATTCTTCCTTTCTTTTCTATATGGATATATTTTTAAATGCGTCAGATTCCAGATTTTGATAAATCTGCCTGAGCATTTTTTCTAATAATAGTTGCTCTGTTTCTGACAGCCCGGCGAACATGATTTCATCCACCAAAGGACTGCGTTGGCTTATTTCCGAAACGAGCTGTTTTCCCCTTTCTGTCAGCAGAATGGGTTTGGTGCGGTTGCCCTGGGCGGCGCTTTTGCAGATAAGCCCTTTTTTTTCCAAAAGTTTCAGCACATGAATGACGCTGGTATGTTTGACGCTAAAATGCGAGGAGATATCTGTAAGCGTGTTTTTCGCATTGTTTTCATGGAAAAGATACATCAGAACATTAAGCTGTGTGCCGGTCAGGCCGTATTTTTTGTATGCTTTATTGAAGTTGGTTTCCAACTGGTTATGTATTTTTTTGAAATAGAATTTCAGATCATCCATAGCAGTTCTCCATTCTATGTGTGTAGCATGCTACATAATAATTCTAAATTGTGGGATTGTCAATACAAAATTATATGCAAACTTACGGTTGCGGCAATAGGGAATTACATTTATAATCAAAATATATCAGAAGAAGTGTAACGATTAGCTCAGGATTTTGCGGCTGTTGCAAAGTCCGTAACTATGAAGCTGAAGGTCGAATAGTTAATGGTTGAATAGTTGAAAAGTTAGGAGGCGGATTATGAATCCTGTATATGAGAAATTACAGAACTGTTATAAAAGCGTAAGAGAAAAGATTGATTTTAAACCGGAGGTGGCATTGGTGCTTGGTTCCGGGCTTGGAGATTTCGGAGAAAAGATCCGGATTGAAACGACTTTGGATTATCATGAGATCGAGGGATTTCCGGTGTCTACCGTGCCGGGGCATAAAGGCAGATTTATCTTTGGATATGTTGGAGAGGTTCCGGTAGTCTGTATGCAGGGAAGGGTGCATTATTACGAAGGGTATTCCATGCAGGATGTAGTGCTGCCGATTCGCCTGATGAAATTAATGGGGGCGAAGATTTTATTTTTAACGAATGCTTCCGGCGGCATACAACAGGGAATGAAAGCCGGAGATTTTATGCTGATCACGGGACAGATTGCTTCTTTTGTACCTTCTCCGCTGATTGGCGCCAATATCGAAGAATTGGGGACAAGATTTCCGGACATGAGCCATATCTATGATGAAGGGTTACAGAGAATCATAAAAAAGACAGCCTGTGACTATGAAATTGACTTAAAACAGGGCGTATACCTGCAGATGAGTGGACCGCAGTATGAATCACCGGAAGAAGTATCTATGTGCCGTGTCTTAGGAGCAGATGCCGTAGGCATGAGCACGGCATGTGAGGCGGTTGCAGCCAACCATATGGGCATGAAGATTGCAGGAATTTCCTGTATTTCCAATGCAGCGGCAGGGATTTCCCCAAATCCTCTGACTCATGAGGAAATCCAGCAGACAGCAGATCTGGCAGCACCGAAATTTCAGAAACTGGTATATGAATCCATTGTCCGCATGGGGGATTATCTGAAACATAATCTGGAGGTAACGGAATGAATCTTCGATTTTATAATGCCAAAATATTGCTTTTGAAGAAGGGTTCCGGTATAGAGGATGCCGGAACGGAAAATTCACCAGAGGCACACAGAGAGCACCGGTTTGAGTTGATCAAAGGCGAACTATGGGTAAAAGGCAATCGGATTCTCTATATCGGTGACGGAACCGATACAGACCGTATTTATGAAAATATCGGTGAAGCGGGAATCGTCTGGGATCGGGAAATAGATGCCGAAGGAAACGTACTGATGCCGGGATTTAAAAATGCCCATACCCATACGGCGATGACTTTCCTGCGTTCCTATGCAGATGATCTTCCCCTGCAGGAATGGCTGAATAAACAGGTCTTTCCCATGGAGGCAAAAATTACCCATGAAGATATTTATCACTTATGCAGACTGGGGATTATGGAATATCTCACAAGTGGGATCACTTCCAATTTTGATATGTATTTTGCGCCGCTTCCGGGAGCAAAGGCTTCTGTGGACTGTGGTGTCCGCACGGTATTTACCAGCGGATTGAATAATTTCTGTCAATCTCTTTCCGAAGTGAAGGAATTGTATCATGAGATCGGAGAAATGAGCGAGCGGACAAGTTTCCTTATGGGATTTCATGCAGAATATACGACTTCAATGGAATTAATGGAAGGAATGGCTGCGCTGGCGCAGGAAGTGAAATCTCCGATGTGGTTCCACAATGCAGAGACTGCCCTTGAGGTGGAGGACTGCAAAAAGCGTTGGGGAAAAACGCCGACAGAACTGGCAGACGATCTGGGCATGTATGCTTATGGCGGCGGAGGCTATCACTGTATTTATCTGGAAGAAAAAGATTTTTCTATTTTTAAAAAAAGAGGGCTTACAGCCGTGACGAATCCTGCTTCCAATCTGAAATTGGCCAGCGGCATTGCGCCGGTAAAACGGTTTTTAAAAGAAGGGATTCCGGTGGCGATTGGGACGGACGGCCCTGCCAGCAACAATTGCCTGGATATGTTTCGGGAGATGTTTTTGGTGAGCGGCCTGGCGAAAGTGAGAGAAAAAGATGCGGCCTGCGTTCCGGCAGAAGAAGTGCTTTATATGGCAACGGCAGGAGGCGCTTATGCTATGGGACTTAGGGACTGCGATTGCCTGGCAGAAGGCAAGCTGGCGGACTTGATTATGATTGATTTAAAGCAGCCGAATATGCAGCCGGAAAACAATTTTATCAAAAATATCGTGTATTCCGGAAGCAAACAGAATGTGCTGCTTACTATGGTAGACGGAAAGATTTTATATGAAAAACAGAAATTTTTTATTGGCGCAGATCCGGACGAGGTTTATCATCACGCCAATGAAATCATCAGGAGGATACGAGAATGATTATTACGTTTGTGCATCACAGTTGCTTTGTAGTAGAGACAGAAGAGAGGGTGCTGATTTTTGATTATTTTGAAGACGGAAAAGTAAAGGGATACCATTTTATGGGAGTATTGCCGGAATTTGACGCAGATAAGCAGGTGTATGTGTTTGCCAGCCATTTTCATCAGGATCACTTTGATCTTGCAATCTTAAAATGGGCAGAGAAATATCCAAAGATTCATTATATTTTATCCAAGGATATCAAGCTTTCAGGCCGTTATTTAGAGAAAAACGGTATTTCGCCTTCTGTAAAGGAGAAAATTACTTTTGTAACGCATGGGAAGCAGTATCAGATCGATGATATGAAAATCCGGACACTGCGTTCCA
>CAYQRG010000144.1:0-5318 GCA_964419645.1 uncultured Eubacterium sp. | reverse complement strand
CGTATTTATGTATTTAGATGAGGCACAGGAAGGTCAGGAAAGAGAAGATCTTGCCATGGTTATCCGTGCCATATTGAATCAAAGAATTCTCGGTGTCAAAAATGAAAAGGGTGTCTACATTACGCCTGCTTTCCCAAAATTAATTTACGTTTTGGATGAAGATAACATCAGGGAAGAAAGCCCTTACTGGGATTTAACGGTGCTTGCTGCGAAATGTACGGCAAAACGCATGGTGCCGGATTATATTTCCGCAAAGATGATGAAAGAATTAAAGCAGGGAAATGTATACACCTGCATGGGATGTCGTTCTTTTCTGACGGTATACAAAGACGAGGCAGACAAGTTTAAGTTTTACGGAAGATTCAATCAGGGCGTCTGCACCATTAATCTGGTTGACATTGCCTGCTCATCTCAGGGAGATTTTGATGAATTTTGGAAAATATTTGATGAAAGACTGGAATTGTGCTATCAGGCACTTATGGCAAGGCACGACCGTCTTATGGGCACAAAATCCGATATAGCCCCGATTTTGTGGCAGAATGGAGCCCTGGCACGCTTAGAAAAAGGAGAAACCATTGATCAACTTCTGATGAATGGATATTCCACAATATCCTTAGGATATGCAGGACTTTGCGAATGCGTGCACTATATGACAGGGAAAAATCATACAGATCCTTCGGCAACTCCTTTTGCACTGGAAGTAATGCAGTATTTAAATGACGCGTGCGCGAAATGGAAAGCAAAAGAGCACATTGATTTTTCTGTATATGGTACTCCTTTGGAGTCTACAACCTATAAGTTTGCAAAAAAACTACAGAAGCGATTTGGCATAATCGAAGGCGTTACCGATAAGAACTATATTACAAATTCCTATCATGTTCATGTAACGGAAGATATTGATGCTTTTGAAAAATTAAAATTTGAATCACAATTTCAAAAACTGTCCCCCGGCGGAGCAATCAGCTATGTAGAAGTTCCGGATATGAAAGACAACATTCCTGCGGTACTTGCAGTTATGCAGCATATTTATGAAAACATTATGTATGCGGAATTGAATACGAAAAGTGATTATTGCAGCCTCTGCGGATACGACGGAGAAATCCAAATTGTTACGGATGAACACGGAAAATTGCTCTGGGAATGCCCGAACTGCGGCAATCGGGATGAAAATACAATGAGTGTTGCAAGACGCACCTGTGGTTATATCGGAACACAGTACTGGAACCAGGGAAGAACGCAGGAAATCAAAGAGCGTGTGCTTCACCTATAAAGATTCAATAGATGCTAAAAATTCTTTATCTCTATGGTATAAAATGCTATAATAGTACCGAAATTATGAAAAAATTCATAAGAGGGAGGAGAAATGAAACAAAATTTAAAATTAAAAGGTCGACTGCGGTATTATATGTATACGCCTCTGTATGTGACCATACTTCTTCTGTTTTTGAATATACTGATTTATTTTGAGGATAAAAGAGCAGGTATTATAGTAACGATTTTTGTAGTGATATATTTTATTTTTATATTTACTACCTATATCTGGAACAAACCTGTATTGGCGAAAGAGATGATACATTTTGCCACACAATATGCCACAGTGCAAAAACAGCTTTTGGACGATTTTGAAATACCTTATGCTCTTTTGGACATAAACGGAATCATACTCTGGATGAATAAAGAGTTTGAGCAGCTTACCGGCAAAGACAAAGGATACCACAAAACGATTTTTACCATATTCCCCATGATCACCAAAGACCAGATCCAGAAAGGGGAAAAAGAAAGTTTCCGCATTGGTTGGGAAGATAAGATCTTTCGGGCAGAAATTGAACCGATTCATCTTGAAAAGAAGGTAGAAGAAAGCAGTATCATAGAAGTAGAAGAGAACAAAAATCTAATTGCATTATACCTTTATGATGAAACGGAACTGAATCAGTATATCCAGATGAACCAGGAACAGAAGTTAGTGGCGTCACTGGTATATATTGATAATTACGAAGAGGCATTAGACAGTATTGAAGACGTGAAACGTTCTCTGCTTGCTGCATTGATTGATCGAAAAGTAAATGAATATTTTACCAAAGTGGATGCTCTGGTAAGAAAAATAGAAAAAGACAAATATTTTGTCGTATTTAAGTACAAATACTTAAATGTGCTGGAAGAAGATAAATTCAGCCTGATTGAAGATGTAAAAAGCGTCAAAGTCGGAAATGAAATGGCAGTAACATTGAGTATTGGCGTAGGCATTCAGGGAGACAGCTACAATACGAATTACGAATATTCCCGTATGGCGATTGATCTGGCATTAGGTCGGGGCGGTGATCAGGTTGTCGTGCGTAAGGGAGAGGAAATTTTCTACTACGGAGGAAAATCCAAAACCGTAGAGAAAAACACCCGTGTAAAAGCAAGAATCAAAGCCCATGCATTGCGGGAAACGCTTCAGAGCCGGGAAAATGTCATGATTATGGGACACAACATTAGTGATGTGGATTCCTTTGGAGCTGCTATCGGTATTTACTGTGCTGCAAAAGTTCTGAATAAAAAAGCACAGATTGTATTAAATGAAGTAACTTCTTCTCTGCGTCCGTTAAAAGAGTGTTTCACACCGGAAAAAGGATATCCGGAAGATATGTTTATCAATAGCGAACGTGCAATGGAGATTATAAACCGCAATACACTGGTTATGGTAGTAGATACCAACCGGCCAAACTATACAGAATGTCCCGAGCTTTTAGAAAGAGGAAATGCAATTGTTGTATTCGACCACCACAGACAGGGAAATGAAGTAATCAAGAATCCGATTTTATCTTATATAGAGCCTTATGCTTCCTCCACCTGTGAGATGATTTCCGAAGTCCTCCAGTACTTTACGGAAAATATCAAATTAGAACCTGCTGAAGCGGATTGTATTTATGCAGGCATTTTGATTGATACTAACAATTATATGACAAAGACAGGTGTGCGTACCTTTGAGGCAGCAGCCTATTTGAGAAGATGCGGCGCAGATGTAACAAGAGTCCGTAAGCTTCTTAGAAATGATATGAATTCATATAAGGCAAGGGCAGAGGTTGTCCGCCATGCCGAAGTATATAAAGGAGCTTTTGCAATATCCGTATGTCCCGGTAAAATGGAGAGCCCCACTATTGTAGGTGCTCAGGCAGCAGATGAATTATTAAATATTATCGGCATCAAAGCATCCTTCGTATTGACAGAATACCAGAGTAAGATTTTTATCAGTTCAAGGTCTATTGATGAAATCAATGTACAGATCATTATGGAAAAACTTGGAGGTGGCGGTCATTTAAACGTAGCCGGAGCCCAGTTGACAAACTGTACATTATCAGAGGCAAAACGTGCACTGCAGGATACTATTGACATTATGCTTGAAAAAGGAGATATAGAAATATGAAAGTAATATTATTAGCAGATGTAAAAGCATTAGGGAAAAAGGGAGAAATCGTAAATGCCAGTGACGCATATGCGAGAAATGTCCTTTTTGCCAAAAAATTAGCCGTAGAGGCAAACAATAAAAACTTAAATGATCTGAAGTTACAGAATAAGCACAAAGAAAAAGTAGAAGAAGAGAATTTTGAGGCAGCCAAAGAGCTTGCAAAGAAATTAGAAGGACTGAAAGTAGAAGTCAAGATTAAAACAGGAGAAGGCGGCAAAACATTTGGTTCCGTATCCACCAAAGAAATTTCAGCAGCAGCCAAAGAACAGTTAAATCTGGAATTGGATAAGAAGAAAATGCAGTTGGCAGAGCCGATTAAAAGCCTTGGAGTGCATGAAGTTGCCCTTCGCCTTCATCCAAAAGTAACAGGAACTTTAAGAGTGCACGTTAATGCAGAATAAAAAGGAGAAAACTCCATGGAAGAAGTTCTGATGAAACGGATTATGCCCAACAGCTTAGAAGCAGAGGAATCCGTGATCGGCTCCATGATTATGGATAAAGATGCAATTGTAATTGCGATTGAAATGCTTTTGCAGGAGGATTTCTATTATCAGCAGTACGGATTGCTGTTTCAGGCAATGGTAGAGTTATACAATGCCGGTGAACCGGTAGATCTTGTAACACTGCAATCCAGGTTAAAAGCAATGAATGTGCCAACAGAGATCAGCAGTATGGAATTTGTAAGGGATCTGCTTACTGCAGTTCCTACCTCTGCAAATGTAAAATCCTATGCCCAGATTGTCAAAGATAAATCTCTGTTGCGTTCATTGATTAAAGTGACAGAAGAAATTGAGAATAAATGCTATCTGGGACAGGAAGAAGTAGAAGATATCCTCGCCGATACAGAGAAAAATATTTTCAATCTTTTGCAAAATAGAGGCGTCAGGGAATATGTGCCAATCAAAGAAATCGTTTTAAATGCCCTGGAGAAAATTGAACAGGCATCTAAGACACAGGGAAGCGTTACAGGAATTCCCACCGGTTTTATAGATCTGGATTATAAAATGTCCGGTCTGCAAAATTCTGACTTTATTCTGGTAGCCGCCAGACCGTCAATGGGTAAGACAGCCCTTGTTTTAAATATCGCCCAATATGTAGCTTTTCATGAAAACATGTCCACAGCTATTTTCAGTCTGGAAATGTCAAAGGAACAGCTGGTGAACCGTCTGTTTTCTCTGGAATCCAGAGTCGATGCCCAGGTTCTGCGTTCCGGTAATTTAAACGATTCTGACTGGGAAAAACTCATCGAAGGAGCAGATGTAATCGGAAAATCCAACCTTATCATTGATGATACGCCGGGAATTTCCATATCAGAGCTGCGGAGTAAGTGCAGAAAATATAAGTTAGAGCACGATTTAAAATTGATCATCATCGATTATCTCCAGCTTATGTCCGGAAACGGCAAAAATGATTCCAGGCAGCAGGAGATTTCGGACATCTCAAGATCACTAAAAGGACTTGCCAGGGAATTAAATGTGCCGGTAATTGCATTATCCCAGTTAAGCCGTGCAGTAGAACAGCGTCCGGATCACAGACCGATGCTTTCTGATCTCAGGGAGTCCGGTGCCATTGAGCAGGATGCCGATGTGGTTATGTTTATCTATCGTGATGATTACTATAACAAAGATTCCGATATGAAAAATATTGCAGAAATCATTTTGGCTAAACAGAGAAACGGTCCAATTGGCACCATTAATCTGGTATGGCTGCCCCAGTACACCAAATTTGCGAATATGGAAAAATAATGTCGTCGAATCTTCACGACCAAAATTCGTTGCGAATTGTTCTACTCTCTTCTATAATGAATATATATATAGGAAGGAGGCAGTTCATTTGGACAAGCTACGTTATATGATTTCAGATGCCGCAG